>NZ_CATQFV010000057.1:0-258 GCF_958267435.1 Neisseria benedictiae | reverse complement strand
AATCGGCATTCCGCGCGAGATGACCGATATCCACGGCAATCTCCTATGGTACGGCGAATACACCGCCTGGGGTCGTCTGAAAAAGGACGGGCGTGTCTATCAGAACGCCCATCAGCCGTTCAGACTGCAAAACCAGTACTTCGATGAAGAGACCGGGCTGCATTACAACCTGATGCGGTATTACGAGGCGGAGACAGGGCGTTTCATTAACCAAGACCCGATTGGGCTATTGGGTGGGGAGAATCTGTATCAGTTTGC
>NZ_CATQFV010000056.1:0-11560 GCF_958267435.1 Neisseria benedictiae | reverse complement strand
CCCCCCGCCCGCCCCCGCCGATACGGCTTGGCTCGCCGGCAGCGTCCAAGGCGTAGTCGTCCAAATGACGGCAAACGCTTTGCCCTCGATGCCTGCCAAACCGAATGCGGCGGCAAGCGCGGCAGTGTCTTTAAACGGATAACCCACGTCAATCGCGGGCGATACTTTGTCTTTGTATTCCACTTCCGCTTCCGCCAGCGAAGAACCGCAGTCCAAGCAGAATTGAACCGGTTTCGCGCCCCGGTAGAGATAGCCGGATTTGTAGATTTCACCAAGCATACGCACGGTATCGGCTTCGGTTTTAAAATCCATAGTCAGGTAAGGACGGTCCCAATCGCCCAACACGCCCAAGCGGATAAAGTCTTTTTTCTGGCGGGCAACTTGTTCGGCGGCGTATTCGCGGCATAATTCGCGGAAGCGCGCTTTGGGCATGTCTTTGCCGTGCAGTTTTTCTACCATTACTTCGATAGGCAAACCGTGGCAGTCCCAACCCGGCACATAAGGCGCATCAAAACCGGCTTGGGTTTTGCTGCGGATAATGATGTCTTTGAGGATTTTATTGACGGCATGACCGATGTGGATGTCGCCGTTGGCATACGGAGGACCGTCGTGCAGGATGAATTTCGGACGGCCTTTGGCGATTTCGCGCAGTTTTTGGTAGCGTTTTTGCTCGTACCAGCTTTTCAGCCATGCAGGCTCGCGCTTGGCAAGATTGCCGCGCATTGGAAACGGGCTCTCGAGCAGGTTTACGGTTTTACTGTAATCGGTCATTTTTTAATCTCTATTGTTACAATATTTCGGTTTCAGACGGCATTGCGCCTCAAACAGTATTTCACAACGGGAAACCCCTATGCCGTCTGAAAAGTTAAAAGATTGATTGTAGCCCAATCGGATGGTTTGTATAAGGTTTTTCTACCAACACTTTGCGGCTTCCATATCGGCTTCAATCTGCCTTTTCAGTTCTTCCATACCGTCAAACTTTTCCTCATCGCGCAGTTTGTGCAGGAAGCGGACATTCAGCCGTTGTCCGTACAGGTCGCCTTGAAAGTCGAACAGGTGGACTTCAAGCTTTTGAGAACAGCTGCTATCAACGGTGGGATTGAAGCCGAAGCTCGCCACGCCGCGCCGCGTGCCGAATGCGCCGTCCGCTTCGACGACAAACACGCCGCCGAGGGCATAACGGTGGCCGGGCAGGCGGATATTGGCGGTCGGGGCGTTTAGGGTGCGTCCGAGTTTTCTGCCGTGTACCACCCTGCCCCCCAAAACGTAGTCGTGTCCCAAAAGTTTTTTCGCATAGGCAAGGTTGCCGTCTGAAAGGGCTTGTCGCACGGCGGTACTGCTGGTGCGGATGTCTTCGACGATGACGGAAGGCGTGCGCTCGGTTTGCATATCGGGCTGCTGTGCCAAAAGTTCAAAACAGCCTTCCCGCCCCGCACCGAAACGGAAATCGTCGCCGACGAGCAAATAACGCGTATTCAAGGTTTGACGCAGCAGGCGGTCGATAAACCCTTGCGCGGATATTTCGGAAAAATTTTGATCGAAACGCAAAACCCAGACGACATCGACGCAGCCCGTCCCTTCCAGCAATTCCAGTTTGGTACGCAGGGGACTGATGCGGCACGGCGGCATCCTGCCGGTGCGGAGTGCGAAAAATTCTTTGGGTTGGGGTTCGAAAACGACGGCCACGACGGGTAATCCGCGCGTATCGGCTTCGAGGCGGAGTTTTTGGAGGATGTGTTTGTGTCCGAGGTGTACACCGTCGAAGTTACCTATGGTTACGGCGGCACCCTGTGGAAAGTCGGGCGCGTTGTGCCGCCCCAGCCTGATTTTCATTGTGTGTTCGGGTATGTGGTAAAACAGGCGGTCATTGTAAACGGTATTGCGGTTTATAGACAGTAGACGCGTTCAGATGGCATATGCCGCCGCTTCTGACTACCACCACCAGGGGCGGTAAAACGGATAGCCCCAATCGTCGTAATAGCGCGACAGGCGTACTTCTTTCAGCTGCTGTTGCGAGATGTAGTTCTGCCACGCCATTTTGTAACAGGCTTGGAACATGGGATCGGAAAGCTTTTCGGTATAGCGTGTTTTAAATATCTGTCTTTCGGCATCGGGCATGGGCGCATATCCTGAATCGAACTGACGGCGGATAAGCTGTGCGGCCTCACGGTCGCATTGCGCTGCAAGGGCGACTTGCAGGTCCTGTTCGTAGCGTTGCTGTGCCTGACGGTATGCCGCCTGCTGTTCGGGTGTGGCGCAGGCAGTCAGTATGAGTATTGCGGCGGCGGCCGCGATGTATCGGCGCATGGTGTTCTACCCTCCTCGGAAACAGATTCAATGTACGCTCTTTTCAAAAACTTGTGAAGTTCGCCCCTAGATTGTTTTCGCTATAAAATGCAGTTCTTGAACATGCTTTCCGAACCGTCCGCCCATTATGAACGAATCCGACCGCCACGCCAAACACGCCCGCCGCAGCCGCCACCATATCCCGCCGTTTTGGCAGGCCGACCGCCCCTACCTGCACGAACACCACATTTCGGATGCGCGTTTCCGCCGATTGGGCTACATCATGTCGCTGCTGGCAGGCGCAATCAATGCCGGCGGTTTTTTTGCATTTGCCCGCTACACGTCGCACGTTACCGGCTCGATGTCGCTGCTGGCGGACATGGTATATCTGAAGCAATGGACGGCGGCAGCGGTGGCGATGGTCAGCGTGTTGTGTTTCATCGCGGGTGCGGCGCATTCGGGCTGGGTGATTTTATGGACGCAGCAAATGCGCTTTCGGGGCAGCTACGGGTTGTCGATGTGGCTGGAAGCGGTTTACCTGCTGGTTTTCGGCCTGTTCGGCATTACCGCGCTGCAATGGGATACGGACGGAGGCTTGGTCTTCCCTTCCCTCGCGCTGTTCTTGCTCTGCTTCATCATGGGGATGCACAACACAGTCATGACGCTTTTATCGGGCGGCGCGATCCGCTCGACCCACATGACGGGTACGGCGACCGACTTGGGCATCGAAATCTCACGCGCCCTGTATTACTCCAAAACCCACCATCCCCGCCTGCCGCACGTCCGCGTCAACAAACCCAAAATGTGGCTGCTCAGCGGCATGATGCAGGCCTTTCTGCTCGGCGGCATCATCGGTGCGTGGGGCTACCATAAAATCGGACACCACTTCGCCCTGCCCGTTTCGGCGGTATTGCTGATACTGGGTGCTGGCTCGGTCGGTTACGATGTCAAGGTCCGTTTTTTGTGGATATGGCGGAAGTTTCGGCGCAAATACCGACAAACCGGTGTTGTTTCGGGAAAAATCGGGTAATTTCAGGTTAACGCCGCTTATTTGGACGGCATGATTGTTTATAGTTGTACGGTTTGACATATACACGGAAGGAAACACCATGACTTTCTTCAAACCCTTTACCGTCATGCTGACCGCATCCGCACTCGCGCTTTCCGGCTGCGTTGCCGACCCTGTAACCGGACAGCAGTCCCCAAGCAAATCCGCCATGTACGGTTTGGGCGGCGCGGCAGTGTGCGGCATCGTCGGCGCACTGACCCACAGCGGCAAAGGCGCACGCAATTCCGCGCTTGCCTGCGGCGCAATCGGCGCGGGCGTGGGCGGCTATATGGACTATCAAGAGCAGCGGCTCCGCCAAAGCCTTACCGGCACACAAGTCCAGGTTCAACGCCAAGGTAACCAGATTAAGCTGGTAATGCCCGAAAACGTTACCTTTGCCACCGGCAGCGCAGTTTTAAGCGACAATGCGCAATTTGCGCTGAATACTGCCGCACAGACGCTGGTGCAGTATCCCGACACGACGCTGACCATCAACGGGCACACCGACAACACGGGTTCCGATGCCGTCAACAATCCGCTTTCGCAACACCGCGCCCAAGCGGTTGCCTACTATCTGCAGACGCGCGGCGTGGCGGCTTCACGACTGACGGTTTACGGCTACGGTTCGCATATGCCGGTCGCTTCCAACGCTACGACTGAAGGTCGCGCACAAAACCGCCGCGTCGAAATCCTCATCAACCCCGACCAACGCGCCGTCAACGCCGCACGGCACATGTAACGCGCCCTGCAACGCCAATGCCGTCTGAATGCTTTTCAGACGGCATTTCCGTATTTGCGCCCGCAGGCGTACAATCTTTCCCTTTTTTCTGACACGGTGATTCCATGGATACCGCCCTGCTCCTTGCCGGCAAAATCGCCGAACTGACGCTGATTGTTTTTATGGGCATCGGTTTGGTGAAATCAGGGCTGCTCAAATCGGAAAACAGCTATCCGCTGTCGGTCATCGCCCTCTACCTCATCAGCCCGTCGGTAATGCTGCACGCCTTCCAAATCGGCTACACGCCCGAAGTGGCACAAGGCCTGCTGCTTTCAGTCAAGCTCGCCGTCCTCTTCCACATCCTGCTGATTGCCATCGGCAAAATCCTGAAAAAGCTGCTCAGGCTCGACAGTCTGGAACACGCCGCGATGGTGTACAGCAATTCGGGCAACCTGATTATTCCGCTGGTCATGTCCGTTTTCGGTTCGGAGTGGATCATCTACACCGGCGGCTTCATCATCGTGCAAACCGTCCTATTTTGGACGCACCTGCGCCTGCTGGTCTCGGGCAACGTCAGGCTTTCATGGAAAACCATCCTGACCAACATCAACATCCTCTGCATTTTCACCGGACTACTGATGTTTGCCTTCCAAATCAAACTGCCCCACCTGATGGACAACACCCTCGCCGCCGTCGGCAGCATGGTCGGACCGGTTGCCATGATTGTTGCCGGAATGCTGATAGCCTCCGTGCCGCCGCACGCGCTTTTGTGTTCGGCAAGGCTGTATGCCGTGGCATTCCTGCGGCTGATTCTGATTCCGCTGATACTGCTTGCCGTCGTCAAACTGTCGGGGCTGGCACACCTCAACGCCCTGTCCGAAACCGTCGTCCTCATCAGCTTTCTCGCCACCATCAGCCCGTCGGCGGCAACCATCACGCAAATGGCGGTCGTGTACGGCAACGACGCACGCAAGGCAAGCGCGATTTACGGCATCACTACCCTGCTGTGCGTCATCACCATGCCGCTGATGATTGCGCTTTACCGATACACGGTTTGAACCTTCAAACAAAGATGCCGTCTGAAACCCGAAAACGGTTTCAGACGGCATCTGCCTTTCATCCTACCAATCGAATTCCGCACACACCGGCGCGTGGTCGCTCGGACGCTCCAGCGCGCGCGTCTCCAAATCGACGCGGACATCCTTCAACGCCGCCGCCATCGCAGGCGACACCAAAATATGATCGATACGCAGGCCCAGTTTGCGTTGGAACATCGCGCCGCGATAGTCGAACCATGTGTAAAACGCGCCTTCGGGATGGACTTGGCGCAGGCTGTCGGTCAGTCCCAAATCCAGCAGGTTTTTGAACCACTGCCGTTCGACGGACGAACAGTGGATTTTTTCATACCATTTTTCAGGGTCGTAACAGTCCGCATCGGCAGGCGCGATATTGAAATCACCCAGCAGCACCAGTTTGCCGTAGCGGGTCATTTCGTCGCGGACAAATTCGGTTAACGCGGCAAACCACTGTTCCTTATATTTGAATTTGGGGCTGTCCAAAGCCTCGCCGTTGACGCAATAGACATTGATGACACGCACGCCGCCGACGGTAGCCGCAATCACGCGGCGTTGCGGGTCATCCGGCAGGGAGGGCAAACCGAAATGCACGTCTTCCGGCGCGCTGCGGCTGACAATTGCCACGCCGTTGTAGGTTTTCTGCCCGCTCCAAACACAGTGCCAGCCCATCATCTGCAAGGCGGCAGCCGGAAATTTGTCCTGATCGAGTTTGAGTTCCTGCAAAACCAAAATATCGGGCGGATTGTCGGCAAGCAGGTTTTGCACCTGCGGCAGCCGCACATTGAGCGAATTGACGTTCCAAGTGGTGATTTTCATAACATTTCCGAAAAATGCCGTCTGAAACGTTCAGACGGCAAAAGGAAAGGATTTTAACACTATACCGCGCGTTTGTTTTCCAAATCGCGGATTGTCCGCAGAATCGTTGCCGCGTCTTCGGAAATCAGGCGGTATTCGATAATACGGTGGTAACGCGTAAAATCCACCAGACCTTCCACGCGCAGTCGGCTCAAATGGTTGGAAACCGCTGTCGCAGGCATGGACAGGGATTCGGACAGCTCGGCAATATTGCAATCGCCGTCCAAAAGTTGGAGCAGTATCGCCATACGTTCGGGATGCGCCATAAGTTTGAGTATGGTGTGGAGCGGTATTGTGTTCATCGGTATTCCTAAAACCTTTGCCGCCCGCCAAGCGGATTGACGGGCGGCAGATATGGATGATTGTGATTATCTTTATAAATCGTATTATAAATCAAATATTTATGGATGATTGTACAGGATTGTATGTTCCTTTTCCCACTTTTTTTGCAAACAAGCGTAAAGGCGGGCTTTCAGACGGCATAAAACTGCCGCGCCCGTCCTTTTCCCTATCCTGCCGATGCGTCGGAATCATCCGCATTATTCAAAAGATACCTTACAAGCGCCGCATACCTTGCCCTGCCGATGCCTCCGCGCTGTCGGGCAAACAAAATACCTGCCTGAAATGCTGTTTTTTCTAAAGCATCACGACCTTCACGAAAAATGCCGTCTGAAGAATCTTTCAGACGGCATTTCCTCCCTGAGGCAATAACCGGATTACGGTTAAGCGGTTCCTTGCCTGACACACCAAACAGCAGCCCTCACCCTAAAACTCACGCCACGAAATCCAAACCTATGTCCAACGAACGGCTGCTGTGGGTCAGATAGCCGAGAGCGATGCCGTCCACGCCGGTTTGCGCCACGCGTTTCAGTCGGTCGAAGCCGATGCCGCCCGATGCTTCGCAATAGATGGTGTGTGTGTGGGTTGTTTGTGTGTGGCAGCGGTTTGCCGCTTCTTTCAGGGTTTCGTCGTCCATGTTGTCCAGCAAAATCCGTTCCGCGCCCGCTGCGATGGCTTCGTCCAGTTGTGCCAACGTGTCCACTTCGACTTCCACGCAGGTCAACGGTCCGACCGCCTGTTTTGCCTGACGAACGGCTTGGGCGATGCTGCCGCAATAGGCGAGGTGGTTGTCTTTGATGAGTACGGCGTCGTCCAAACCCATGCGGTGGTTCACGCCGCCGCCTGCCCTGACGGCGTATTTTTGCAGGACGCGCAGCAGGGGGATGGTTTTGCGGCTGCACACGATGTCTGTACCGTATTCGGCGACTTCGGCAACGGCAAGCGCGGTGGCGGTGGCGATGCCGCTTAAGTGCGTGAGGTAGTTGAGCGCGGTGCGTTCGGCGGCGAGCAGGGCGCGGGCGTTGCCTTCGACGGCGGCAAGCGTCTGACCTGCGCGGACGGTTTGCCCGTCTTGGATTTCAGCTTGAAAGCGGACGGACGGATCCATCGTCTGAAAGGCGAGGCGCGCCAAGTCCATGCCGGCGATGACGCCGTTTTCGCGGCTGACGAGGAAGAGTTTGGCGGTTTTGTCAGGCGCGATGACGGCGGCGGACGTAATGTCGCCGCGCCTGCCCAAATCTTCGCTCAAGGCTTGTTCGACCATGGGGCGCAACAGGGTGTCGGGCAGGGGGAAGAGGGTGTTTTCAGACGGCATGGGGTTTCCTTTGTTGAAAAATATTGGTGTTGCACCGATGGGGCAAAACTTCATTTTATAGTGGATTAACAAAAACCAGTACGGCGTTGCCTCGCCTTAGCTCAAAGAGAACAATTCTCTCCGGCGTCATCTGATTATTTTGAAATTGCCATTTCAATGACTTGCTCAACATAGTTGTTTTCCAAATCAATTACGTCTCCTTTTCTTTGATTTGATTTTTTTAGTTCATTATATGCATAAAAAATGACGATTTTCTTCCCTTCACAAAATAAATGTCTGTCGGATTTATTCATCATATACATACTTTCATTCCTTACGATGCCTTCACCATCTATAAAACTAAAACTATTCGGTATATTTCTTCGTTCCATTCCCGCTTCATATATTGACGATATCACTCCGGAAACGCTTCTGGTGATAATCTGTCCGGAATCAATATTACTCCACCATTCCTCTGATGCAAATAAGCCTTTGTCTTTTTTGATGCCAAAGATACTTTCGTCATTTAATGATAATAATCTTGTCTTTTCAATAAATTCTTTTTCTCTTTTCATGACTTTTTTAAAATCATAGATTAAATACATATCATCATCCAAAATCAAATAACTCATTTTACGTCTCCAATTTTTTCAAAATAAATAATCTGTTTCTCAAAAGTTTCTTTACCGCCAGATTTCCCCAGCCCTGTATTGACTACCCCTTTTCCTTTATTCACATGTGGTTTTCCTTGGCCTTCAAGCTTGAATTGCACTTGTGTTTTTTCAGTCCATCCCTTATTTGTGCGAGGTAAATCTGGAAAAAGTTTGCCTGTGGCTGAGTTGCCTGTGGTGCCAATCTTTTTTAAAACTTCCATAGTTCCTGGTAAGGTGTTCAAGCACCAAGTGAATCGGTTCCGTACTATCTGTACTGGCTGCGGCTTCGTCGCCTTGTCCTGATTTTTGTTAATCCACTATAGGTCGTCTGAAAACGGGCTAACGGCTGCCCAGCGGCAGTCCGATGTCCGAAATCAGCCTGTCGGGCAGGACGTCATCGCGGAAGCGGTAAAGCTGCGCGGGACGGCCTTTGCTGCCCGATACGCCGGTATCCGACGGCTCGATGAGGTTTTGCTGCTGAATCTGGCGGCGGAAGTTTTGCTTGTGCAGCAATCTGCCGCTGATGGCTTCGACGCTATTTTGCAGTTGCAGCAGCGTGAATTCGGGCGGCATCAGTTCGAAAATTACGGGGCGGTATTTGATTTTGGCGCGCAGGCGGGACAGGGCGGTTGCCAACACGCGGCGGTGGTCGTGGCGCATGGGCTGCCCCGTGAGCGCGAAGTCGAAGTTTGCCTGCGGTTCGGCGGCTTCCGCTATCAGACCGCTTTCATACAGCATTTCATAGCGTTGCAAAACGTATTCTTCCGACCAGTTTTCCGGTTCGACCCCCCAGCACAAATGAATGCGTTTGAGCCGCTTTTGGCGTACTTCCTCTGTGTCTGCCGAGTTTGCCCAAATGCGCAGGCGGCTGACGATGGCGTCGCGCTGCCCGCCGTCGGTGCGCAAATCTTCCCACGGGAAATAGCCGTAGCAGTCCTGCCATTTCGCATCCGGGTGCAGGATGCTGTCGGCGGCCTCGCGCACCAGCCCCAAATAGCTGACGTACAAGACGGGCATGCCGTGTTCGTTGCGGCGGTGGGTATCGACAAAGGTGTAAAGCTGTTCCACATAGCCCATAGGCTGCGAAGTCTGCTTGGCGACCCACAGCTTCACGCCCGCCTGCAGGGAATTGCGCAGGGGGGAGAGCGGGCCGTTGGGCAGGAGCGCGCCTTGGGCGACGGTCAACACCCGCAGGCCGCCGTCGGTAACGGCAATCAATACGGGAACCAGTTCGACGATGCTTTGCGGCGGGGCTTCGGCTTCGGGGTAGGCGTCCATGCTCGGCTTTCTGCGGGTGGGAAAGGCTTTATTGTAAACCAAAGCGGTTTGTCGGAACGAAGCGGGTCGGTTTTGCGGTATCTCAAACCTGTTTTCAGACGACCTTGCTTATTATACTCAAGTTGAGCATAATGTAAAAACAGTTTGAAAAACAGACGGCAAACCTTCATGCCGTCTGAAAACCAGCCACAAGGAAACATCATGCAAACCGCCGCCCGCCGCTCGTTCGATTACGATATGCCCCTCATCCAAACGCCGACTTCCGCCTGCCAAATCCGTCAGGCGTGGGCGAAGGTTGCCGACACGCCCGACCGCGAGACGGCAGGCCGTCTGAAAAACGAAATCAAGGCCTTGCTGAAGCAGAAAAACGCGGTCTTGGTGGCGCATTATTACATCGATCCGCTGATTCAGGATTTGGCTTTGGAAACGGGCGGATGCGTGGGCGATTCGCTGGAGATGGCGCGCTTTGGTGCGGAACACGAAGCCGGTACATTGGTAGTGGCGGGCGTGCGCTTCATGGGAGAGAGCGCGAAAATCCTCTGCCCTGAAAAAACAGTGCTGATGCCTGATTTGGAGGCGGAATGTTCTTTGGATTTGGGTTGCCCGGAAGAGGCGTTTTCAGCGTTTTGCGACCAACACCCCGACCGTACGGTGGTGGTGTACGCCAACACTTCCGCCGCCGTGAAAGCGCGTGCCGACTGGGTGGTCACGTCTTCGGTGGCGTTGGAAATCGTGTCGTATCTGAAATCGCGCGGCGAGAAGCTGATTTGGGGGCCAGACCGCCATCTCGGCGACTACATCCGCCGCGAAACAGGCGCGGATATGCTGCTGTGGCAGGGTTCGTGCATCGTTCACAACGAATTCAAAGGGCAGGAGCTGGCGGCGTTGAAGGCGGAACACCCCGACGCGGTGGTGCTGGTTCATCCCGAATCGCCGCAAAGCGTCATCGAACTGGGCGACGTGGTCGGCTCGACCAGTAAATTGCTCAAAGCCGCCGTATCGCGCCCTGAAAAAAAATTCATCGTGGCGACCGATTTGGGCATCCTGCACGAAATGCAAAAGCAAGCGCCCGACAAAGAATTTATCGCCGCCCCGACGGCGGGCAACGGCGGAAGCTGCAAAAGCTGCGCGTTCTGCCCGTGGATGGCGATGAATTCGCTGGGCGGCATCAAATACGCCCTGACAAGCGCACATAACAAAATCCTGTTGGACAGAAAGCTGGGCGAAGCCGCCAAACTGCCTTTGCAGCGTATGCTCGACTTCGCGGCAGGACTGAAGAAAAAAGATGTGTTCAACGGCATGGGCCCCGCCTGATTTGCCGCCCATATTATAGTGGATTAACAAAAATCAGGACAAGGCGACGAAGCCGCAGACAGTACAGATAGTACGGAACCGATTCACTTGGTGCTTCAGCACCTTAGAGAATCGTTCTCTTTGAGCTAAGGCGAGACAACGCCGTACTGGTTTAAATTTAATCCACTATACCGTTTCAGACGACCCCTCAAACAAGGACAACACCATGCAAACCGATTGCGACGTATTGATTGCCGGAAACGGGCTGGCGGCACTGACGCTCGCCTTGTCGCTGCCTGAATCGTTCCGCATCGTCATTTTGTGCAAAAACCGGCTGGACAACACCGCCAGCCGTCATGCGCAAGGCGGGATTGCGGCGGCGTGGTCGGGAGAGGACGACATCGGAAAACACGTTGCCGATACCTTGGAGGCGGGCGCGGGTTTGTGCAACGAAGCCGCCGTCCGCACCATCCTGTCGCAGGGCAAACCGGCAATCGAATGGCTGCTGGCGCAGGGCGTGGCGTTCGACCAAAATAATAACGGCCTGCACCTGACGCGCGAAGGCGGGCATACCTGCCGCCGAATCGCCCACGTCGCCGACTACACGGGCGAAGCCGTCATGCAGAGCCTGATCGCCCAAATACGCCGCCGCCCGAACATCCGCGTTTGCGAGCGGCAGATGGCGTTGGACGTTCAAACCGAATCAGGTGTGGCGTGCGG
>NZ_CATQFV010000055.1:0-214 GCF_958267435.1 Neisseria benedictiae | reverse complement strand
AAGTTTCCGCACCGACAGACCTAGATTCCCGCCTGCGCGGGAATGACGGCGGAGCGGTTTCTGTTTTTTCCGGTAAATACCCACAAGCTAAAATCCCGTTATTTTCACAAAAACAGAAAACCAAAAACAGCAACCTGAAATTCGTCATTCCCACGAAAGTGGGAATCCAGGACGCAAAATCTCAAGAAACCGTTTTATCCGATAAGTTTCCGCA
>NZ_CATQFV010000054.1:0-255 GCF_958267435.1 Neisseria benedictiae | reverse complement strand
CAACATTAGCAGCGGCAACCGCCTCAAAGAATACAACGGCATCGAATACACCTACGACGCATTGGGCAACCTGATCTACCGCCAGCTGCCCAATGGCGAAAACCAATATTACCAATACGATTTAGAAAACCAGCTCGTCCGCGCCGAAATCAAAAAGCCCGCCGGCAATACCGAGATCTGGACATACGCCTACGACCCGTTCGGAAGACGCCTTTCCAAAGAACGCCAAGACAAACTCGCCCGGACGAGCACCGA
>NZ_CATQFV010000053.1:0-94684 GCF_958267435.1 Neisseria benedictiae | reverse complement strand
TTTTTTTTTTTTTGAATTTCGGGAAACTTCCAAGCCGCCATTCCCGCAAAAACAAAAAATCAAAAACTGAAATTTCGTCATTCCCGCAAAAGCGGGAATCCAGAAACCCAAAGCTGCAAGAATTCATCGGAAATGGCTGAAACTCAAAAAACCGGATTCCCGCGAAAACAGGAATCCGGAGTCTCAGGGTTGGAAAAACCGTTTTTCCCGATAAGTTTCCGTACCGACAGACCTAGATTCCCGCCTGCGCGGGAATGACGATATTTCAGTTTTCTGTTTTTGATTTTTTTTGTTTTTGCGGGAATGACGATATAGTGGATTAACAAAAATCAGGACAAGGCGGCGAGCCGCAGACAGTACAAATAGTACGGAACCGATTCACTTGGTGCTTCAGCACCTTAGAGAATCGTTCTCTTTGAGCTGAGGCGAGGCAACGCCGTACCGGTTCTTGTTAATCCACTATAAATGACGATATAAGTATTTTTATTTTAATCCGCCATATTAACGCACCCGGCCAAACAGCATAAAGGCACGGGCAGCCCGATTTGGATTGACCTATTTCCCCGACACCCTCGCCGCCAGCTCGTCCGCCAAGGCAAGATACGCCTTGGTACCCTTTGCCTGCGCATCATAAGCCATAACCGGCATACCGTGGCTCGGCGCTTCCGCAAGGCGGATATTGCGCGGGATGACGGTTTCAAAAAGCAAATCCCCGAAATGACTGCGCAACTGTTCGCTGACTTCGGCAACCAGCCTGCTGCGGCTGTCGTACATCGTACGCACGATGCCCGTGATGTCCAAATCGGGATTGACCGCCTGACGGATTTTGCGCACGGTCGCAATCAAATCGGAAATCCCTTCCAGCGCGTAATATTCGCACAACATCGGCACAATCACGCCACCCGCCGCCACCAAGCCGTTAAGCGTCAACAGCGTCAGCGAAGGCGGGCAGTCGATCAGGATAAAGTCGTAATCTTCCGCCACTGCCTTGAGCGCGTTTTTCAAACGCACTTCCCGGGCGATTTCCTGTACCAGCTCGATTTCCGCACCGGCAAGCGCGCGGTTCGCGCCCAACACAGCGTATCCGCCCTCTTTGCTGCGTACCGCCGCCGATTTCACGTCCGCATCGCCCAATAAGACCTGATAAACGCCGGACTGCAAACTTGCCTTGTCGATGCCGCTGCCCGTCGTCGCATTGCCCTGCGGATCCAAATCGACCACCAGCACGCGTTTGCCGCGCGATGCCAGCGAAGCCGCCAAATTTACCGTCGTCGTCGTTTTGCCCACACCGCCCTTCTGATTGGCGATGGCAAGGATGTTCGCACTCATATCCCGCCCGTGTCCCGTCTGATGTTGAAAAAAGAAAAACAGTGCGGAATTTTACCTTTATCCGCACAAAAAAGGTATTCATGCCGTCTGAAGCGCGCTCAACGCTTGCGGAGGATGACGATATGGCGTTCCGCGTCCAAGCCCGGCACGTCGAGCCTTTGGACTTTTTCGACGCACACATCCTGCGGCAGGCGGTCGATTTCTTCCTGCGGATATACGCCCTTCATCGCCGCCCAGTAGCCGCCGTCCTTCAACAGGTGCGCCGTCCACGACACAAAGTCCGCCAGTTCTGCAAACGCACGGCTGGTAACCACATCGGCACACACGTCCGAAACCGCCTCCACGCGTCCTGATACCACGCGCACATTGTCCAATCCCAACTCGATAACCGCCTGCTGTAAAAAAGCCGTTTTCTTCGTATTCGCATCCAACAGCGTAATCTGCAAATCGGGACGGCACACCGCCGCCGGAATGCCGGGCTGGCCGCCGCCCGAACCGACATCCAGCATCGTCTGTGCGCCTTCGATATGGGGCAGCAGCGTCAGGCTGTCCAAAAGATGATGGACAATCATTTTTTCCTCGTCGCGCAGGGCGGTCAGATTGTAGGTTTTGTTCCACTTTTTCAACAAATCCACATAGGCCAAAAGCTTGTCCTGCGCCGTTTCCGAAATATCCAGCCCCATCGCGGCAATGCCTGCACGCAGGCGTTCTTTACGTTCCATATATGCTTCCTGTCCATATTCAGGCGTAATGTTAGCGGAAAAACATACCGTCTGAAACCGCGTATCGGGTTTCAGACGGCATTCCCGTTCCGTCCTATTTTTTCCTGTGAAACACCACAGGCTGCACCGGCGCGCGCGTCAGGCGTTTGGGCAGTGTCAGCATCGCCACCAGCCACACGGCAAACGCATATTCCGACACCGCCTCCCCGCGCAGCCCGCCCAAGGCCTCACTGCCCAACAACAGCTCGAAAATCCACGCCACCGCTGCTGCCGCGCAAGCCGCCACGCCCGACAGAAACAGCGCGTAACGCGAATGCCGCCGCATCATCTTTTTGTACGCCAGTTTCGTCAGGCCCGCCGACACAACCAAGTTCAAAAACGCAAACACACCGAACACAAACCAAACAGTGCCGTCCCAACCGCCACGCCGGCCGAATCCGCCGTCCGACACCGACACCGTCAGCCCTACCCGTCCGAACGCAAGCGCAAAGGCATCATGCACCGCCAACGCAAACGGCAGCGTCAAAAACACCAACCCCGCAAACAAAGCCGCATAGGGATATTTCTCGTTCACAAACATCGCCGTCCCCCTCTTCCGAAACAGACCGAATTATATAGTGGATTAACAAAAATCAGGACAAGGCGACGAAGCCGCAGACAGTACAGATAGTACGGAACCGATTCACTTGGTGCTTTAGCACCTTAGAGAATCGTTCTCTTTGAGCTAAGGCGAGGCAACGCTGTACTGGTTTTTGTTAATCCACTATACCGCGCACTGCCTTGCCGCCCGCCCGAAAAGTTGCACAAACAACCGTTCATATATATCATAACGAAAAACGCCGGTGTAGCTCAGTCGGTAGAGCAGCGCATTCGTAACGCGAAGGTCGGGGGTTCGATTCCCTTCTCCGGCACCAATACCAAGCACAGACCCTCCCTCGGGAAGCCTGTGCTTTTTCACATTTCCGCTTCAGACGGCAACCGATATGAACTCCTCGCAACGCAAACGCCTTTCCGGCCGCTGGCTCAACTCCTACGAACGCTACCGCTACCGCCGCCTCATCCACTCCGTCCGGCTCGGCGGGGCCGTCCTGTCCGCCACCGCACTCGCCCGGCTGTTCCACCTCCAACACGGCGAATGGATAGGTATGACCGTCTTCGTCGTCCTCGGTATGCTCCAGTTCCAAGGCGCGATTTACTCCAAGGCGGTGGAACGTATGCTCGGCACGGTCATCGGACTGGGCGCGGGTTTGGGCGTTTTATGGCTGAACCAGCATTATTTCCACGACAACCTCCTCTTCTACCTCACCGTCGGCACGGCAAGCGCACTGGCCGGTTGGGCGGCGGTCGGCAAAAACGGCTACGTCCCTATGCTGGCGGGACTGACCATGTGTATGCTCATCGGCGACAACGGCCTCCACTGGCTCGACAGCGGCCTGATGCGCGCGATGAACGTCCTCATCGGCGCGGCCATCGCCATTGCCGCCGCCAAACTGCTGCCGCTGAAATCCACACTGATGTGGCGTTTCATGCTTGCCGACAACCTGACCGACTGCAGCAAAATGATTGCCGAAATCAGCAACGGCAGACGTATGACGCGCGAACGTTTGGAGCAGAATATGATTAAAATGCGCCAAATCAACGCACGCATGGTCAAAAGCCGCAGCCACCTCGCCGCCACATCGGGCGAAAGCCGCATCAGCCCCGCCATGATGGAAGCCATGCAGCACGCCCACCGTAAAATCGTCAACACCACCGAGCTGCTCCTGACCACCGCCGCCAAGCTGCAAGCCCCGAAACTCAACAGCGGCGAAATCCGGCTGCTCGACCGCCACTTCACCCAACTCCAAACCGACCTGCAACAAACCGTCGCCCTCATCAACGGCAGGCACGCCCGCCGCATCCGCACCGACACCGCCATCAACCCCGAACTGGAAGCCCTCGCCGAACACCTCCACTACCAATGGCAGGGCTTCCTCTGGCTCAGCACCAATATGCGTCAGGAAATTTCCGCCCTCGTCATCCTGCTGCAACGCACCCGCCGCAAATGGCTGGATGCCCACGAACGCCAACACCTGCGCCAAAGCCTGCTTGAAACGCGGGAACACGGTTGAGGGCCGGACACGATGCCGTCTGAAACGCCTGCCGCTTCAGACGGCATCGGTCTGATAAATATCCAGACGGTTTTGCTATAATCTGCCGCAAAACTCCAAGGAAAAACCATGAACATTATCGATGCCATCATCAATTTGGTTAACAACCCTGTTGTCGGAGTCAAATCCCATTCTCAAAGCAACAATCGTGCCAATCAGGCAGGTGATGATTTGGAAGAATATGTAAAAGACTTGTTTTCCGGCAGTTTCAACCTAAATGAAACCCAACGCATAGCTCAACACGCAAAAGCATTCTCATATTTGGGCAACAACTCCAACCCGCCTGATGCCATGTTGCGAAACGGGGATGCCATTGAAGTTAAGAAAATTGAAAGTAAAGATTCCGCACTGGCACTGAATAGCAGCCACCCAAAATCAAAGCTCTCCATTAATGACAGTATGCTTACAAAAGCATGTAAAGATGCAGAAAAATGGGAAGAGAAAGACATCATCTATATTGTCGGTGTCGTTGATAAGAAGAAAAACCTCAAACACTTGGCAATGGTTTACGGAACTGACTACTGCGCCGATGCCGAATGCTATTTGAAAATAAAAAATCAAATTAAAGACGGAATCAGCAACATCGGCGGCATACAGTTTGCAGAAACCAAAGAACTGGGCAGGGTCAACCGCATTGATCCGCTCAACATAACTTATCTGAGAGTACGGGGTATGTGGGGAATCGAAAATCCATGGTTTGTCTTCAACTATATTTACCAACGGGATATGGAAAAAAGTTTCAATTTCATGGCCATTATCAACGAAGACAAATGGAATAGTTTTAACAATACAGACAAGCTGCTTGCCATACAGGATTCCAAACTGGCCATTTCCGACATTAAGATTAAAAACCCCAACAACCCGGCGCGATTAAGAAATGCAAAACTCATCACCTACTACTTATAATCCTATGAAAATCATTAGTTTGTTTAGCGGTTGCGGCGGTTTGGATTTGGGTTTCGAAAAAGCGGGATTTGAAATCCCCGCCGCCAACGAATACGATAAAACCATTTGGGCAACCTTCAAGGCAAACCATCCAAAAACCCATTTGATAGAAGGCGATATACGCAAGATTAAAGAAGAAGATTTCCCTGAAGGAATCGACGGGATTATCGGCGGCCCACCCTGCCAGTCTTGGTCTGAAGCGGGAGCTTTGCGCGGTATCGACGATGCGCGCGGACAGTTGTTTTTCGACTACATCCGTATTTTGAAAAGCAAACAGCCTAAATTCTTTTTGGCGGAAAACGTCAGCGGAATGCTGGCAAACCGCCACAACGAAGCCGTACAAAACCTGCTGAAAATGTTTGACGAATGCGGATACGACGTAACCTTGACTATGGCCAACGCCAAAGACTACGGTGTGGCACAGGAACGCAAAAGGGTCTTCTACATCGGTTTCCGTAAAGACTTGGAAATACAATTTTCTTTTCCAAAAGGTTCGACGGTCGAAGACAAAGACAAGATTACATTGAGGGACGTTATTTGGGATTTGCAGGACACAGCCGTACCTTCCGCCCCGCAAAACAAGACCAACCCCGACGCGGTCAACAACAACGAATATTTTACCGGCAGTTTTTCCCCTATTTTTATGAGCCGGAACCGCGTTAAAGCGTGGGATGAACAGGGTTTTACCGTCCAAGCTTCAGGCAGGCAGTGCCAACTCCACCCGCAAGCCCCAAAGATGGAAAAGCACGGGGCAAACGACTACCGTTTTGCCGCCGGCAAAGAAACACTGTATCGGAGGATGACGGTACGCGAAGTTGCAAGAATCCAAGGCTTTCCCGACAACTTCAAATTCATCTATCAAAATGTCAACGACGCATACAAAATGATTGGCAACGCCGTCCCCGTCAACCTTGCCTACGAAATTGCAGCGGCAATTAAAAAAAACCTGGAAAGGTGAAACACCCTTCCTACAGGCATCTGCCTTGTCGTCATGCCCGAATAACGGTACTATTCGCGGTTAACGGTCTTTATGCCGTCTGAAAGGCCTGAAGCGCGTTTCAGACGGCTGCCCGCCCACCTTATCCCACCGAAAGAACAATATGATTAACGATATTCAAAAAACAGCCGAAGGCAAGATGCAGCGTTCGGTCGAAGTACTGAAAGACAATCTGGCGAAAGTGCGTACCGGCCGCGCGCATACCGGCCTGCTCGACCAAGTGGAAGTCGAATACTGGGGCAGCATGGTTCCGGTCAGCCAGGTTGCCAACGTAACGCTTTTAGACGCGCGCACCATCGGCGTGAAACCGTTTGAGGGCAATATGGCGGCGAAGGTCGAGAAAGCCATCCGCGATTCAAACTTGGGGCTGAACCCGGCATCCGTCGGCGATTTGATCCGCGTGCCTATGCCGATGCTGACCGAAGAACGCCGCAAAGACCTGATTAAAGTCGTGCGCGGCGAAGCGGAAGAAGGCCGCGTCTCCATCCGCAACGTGCGCCGCGATGCCAACGACCACATCAAAAAACTCCTCAAAGACAAAGAAATTTCCGAAGACGAGGCACGCCGGGGCGAAGAGGCAGTTCAAAAACTGACCGACAAATACATTGCCGAAGCCGACAAACTCCTGACTGCCAAAGAAGAAGATTTGATGGCGGTTTAACCTGCACGGTCCGGCGTTCAGGCGGCATTTGAACGCCGAACCGCGAAAGGCAGACATGAAAAGCAGCACGCAGGTCGTTTTGGAACACACCGCCATCCCGAGGCATATCGCCGTAATTATGGACGGCAACGGCCGTTGGGCGAAAAAGCGTTTCCTCCCGCGCATAATGGGACACAAACGCGGTTTGGACGCGTTGGAAAATATGGTGAAGCATTGCGCCGGACTGGGTGTGCGATATCTGACCGTATTTGCCTTTTCAACCGAAAACTGGCGCCGCCCCGAAGACGAAGTTTCGTTCCTGATGGGGCTGTTTTTACAGGCTTTGCAAAAACAGGTGCGCCGCCTGCACGAAAACAATATGCGCCTGAAGATATTGGGCAGCCGCGAACGCTTCAACCGGCAGATTCTGCAAGGCATCGAAGAAGCAGAAGCCTTGACGGCAAACAATACCGGCCTGACCCTGAGCATTGCCGCCGATTACGGCGGCCGCTGGGATATTTTGCAGGCGGCAAACAGGCTGCTTGCAGACGGCGTATCGGAAATCACGGAAGACATGCTGGCAAAATACCTGATGCTGGGCGATGCGCCCGAGCCGGATTTGTTCATCCGCACCGGCGGCGAAACACGCATCAGCAATTTCCTGCTCTGGCAGATGGCGTATGCCGAACTGTATTTCACCGACATCCTGTGGCCCGATTTCGACGAAACCGCCTTAAATGCCGCCGTCGCCTCGTTCCAAAAACGCGAACGGCGGTTCGGACGCACCTCCGAGCAACTGCCTATCGAACAGCAAAGGGATTGATATGCTGAAACAACGGGTAATAACCGCGCTGTGGCTGCTGCCGCTGATGCTGGGTATGCTGTTTTACGCGCCGCAATGGCTGTGGGCGGCATTTTGCGGACTGATTGCCCTGATTGCCTTGTGGGAATATGCCCGTATGAGCGGTTTGTGCAAAACCGAAACCAACCATTACCTCGCCGCAACCTTGGTTTTCGGCGTGGTTGCCTATGCGGGCGGCTGGATGCTGCCCAATTTGGTTTGGTATGTTGTTTTGGCGTTTTGGCTCGCCGTGATGCCTTTGTGGTTGAGATTCAAATGGAAATTGAACGGCGGTTGGCAGGCTTATACCGTCGGCTGGCTTTTGGTTATGCCGTTTTGGTTCGCGCTCGTATCCCTGCGCCCGCACCCCGATGATGCCCTGCCGCTACTCGCCGTGATGGGTTTGGTGTGGGTTGCCGACGTTTTCGCGTATTTCAGCGGCAAAGCGTTCGGCAAACACAAAATCGCACCGGCAATCAGCCCCGGCAAGAGCTGGGAAGGCGCAATCGGCGGCGCGGTTTGCGTGGCTGTGTACATGACCGCCGTACGAAGTGCCGGCTGGACGGCATTCGATACAGGCTGGTTCGATACCGTGTTAATCGGTTTGGTGCTGACCGTTGTCAGCATATGCGGCGACCTTTTAGAAAGCTGGCTCAAGCGCGCGGCAGGCATCAAAGACAGCAGCAAGCTGCTGCCCGGACACGGCGGCGTGTTCGACCGCGTGGACAGCCTGATTGCCGTTATCAGCGTCTATGCGGCGATGATGTCGGTTTTAAATTGACTCTATGCCGTCTGAAACCGCTTCAGACGGCATCCGGTATGAAGTTATCCCCATTATGACACCACAAGTCCTGACCATATTAGGCAGTACCGGCAGCATAGGCGAAAGCACGCTGGACGTTGTCTCCCGCCACCCCGAGAAATTCCGCGTATTCGCGCTGGCGGGGCATAAGCAGGTCGAGAAACTGGCGGCGCAATGCCGGACGTTCCGCCCCGAATATGCCGTCGTTGCCGATGCGGAACACGCCGCCCGGCTTGAAGCCCTGTTGAAACGCGACGGCACGGCGACGCAGGTTTTACACGGCACGCAGGCATTGGTCGACGTTGCGTCTGCTGACGAAGTCAGCGGTGTCATGTGCGCCATCGTTGGTGCGGCGGGGCTGCCTTCCGCGCTGGCGGCGGCGCAAAAAGGCAAAACCATTTATCTGGCGAACAAAGAGACGTTGGTGGTTTCCGGCGCGCTGTTTATGGAAACGGCGCGCGCAAACGGCGCGGCAGTGTTGCCCGTCGACAGCGAACACAACGCCGTTTTCCAAGTTTTGCCGCGCGATTACACAGGCCGTCTGAACGAACACGGCATCCGTTCGATTATCCTGACCGCTTCCGGCGGTCCGTTTCTGACCGCCGATTTAAACACGTTCGACAGCATTACGCCCGCCCAGGCAGTCAAACACCCCAATTGGCGTATGGGGCGCAAAATCTCCGTCGATTCCGCCACCATGATGAACAAAGGTTTGGAGCTAATTGAAGCGCATTGGCTGTTCAACTGTCCGCCTGACAAGCTCGAAGTCGTCATCCATCCGCAGTCCGTGATACACAGCATGGTGCGCTACCGCGACGGCTCCGTGCTGGCACAACTGGGCAATCCCGATATGCGTACGCCCATCGCGTATTGTTTGGGTTTGCCCGAGCGCATTGATTCGGGTGTCGGCGACCTTGATTTCGACGCATTGTCCGCGCTGACCTTCCAAAAGCCCGACTTTGACCGCTTCCCCTGCCTGAAGCTCGCCTATGAAGCCATGAACGCAGGCGGAGCCGCGCCCTGCGTATTGAACGCCGCCAACGAAGCCGCCGTTGCCGCCTTTTTGGACGGACAGATTAAGTTTACCGACATTGCCAAAACCGTCGCCCACTGTCTTGCACAAGACTTTTCAGACGGCATAGGCGATATAGGGGGGCTCTTGGCGCAAGATGCCCAGACACGCGCACAAGCGCGGGCATTTATCGGCACACTGCGCTGATGCCGTCTGAACACCGTTATCAAAGGAAAACCATTTGCACACCCTTCTAGCTTTTATCTTCGCCATCCTGATTTTGGTCAGCCTGCACGAATTCGGACACTACGCCGTTGCAAAATTATGCGGCGTAAAAGTGCTGCGTTTTTCCGTCGGCTTCGGCAAACCGTTTTTCACCCGAAAGCGCGGCGACACCGAATGGTGCCTCGCCCCGATTCCGTTGGGCGGCTACGTCAAAATGGTCGATACGCGCGAAGGCGAAGTATCAGAAGCCGATTTACCCTACGCTTTTGACAAACAACACCCCGCCAAACGAATCGCCATCGTCGCCGCCGGCCCGCTGACCAACCTCGCACTGGCGGTTTTGCTGTACGACCTGAGCTTTTCCTTCGGCGTAACCGAACTGCGCCCCTACGTCGGCACAGTCGAACCCGACACCATTGCCGCCCGTGCCGGCTTCCAAAGCGGCGACAAAATACAATCCGTCAACGGCACACCCGTTGCAGATTGGGGCAGCGCGCAAACCGAAATCGTCCTCAACCTCGAAGCCGGCAAAGTCGCTGTCGGCGTTCAGACGGCATCGGGCGCGCAAACCGTCCGCACCATCGACGCCGCAGGCACGGAAGAAGCAGGTAAAATTGCGAAAAACCAAGGCTACATCGGCCTGATGCCATTTAAAATCACTACCGTTATCGGCGGAGTAGAAAAAGGTAGCCCCGCCGACAAAGCAGGCTTGAAAACAGGCGACAGGCTGACTGCCGCCGACGGCAAACCCATCGCCTCATGGCAGGAATGGGCCAACCTGACCCGCCAAAGCCCCGGCAAAAAAATCACCCTGACCTACGAACGCGCCGGACAAACCCATACCGCCGACATCCGCCCCGATACTGTCGAACAGTCCGACCACACCCTGATCGGGCGCGTCGGCCTCCGTCCGCAGCCGGACAGGGCGTGGGACGCGCAAATCCGCCGCAGCTACCGTCCGTCTGTTGTCCGCGCATTCGGCATGGGCTGGGAAAAAACCGTTTCCCACTCGTGGACAACCCTCAAATTTTTCGGCAAACTAATCAGCGGCAACGCCTCCGTCAGCCATATTTCTGGGCCGCTGACCATTGCCGACATTGCCGGACAGTCCGCCGAACTCGGCTTGCAAAGTTATTTGGAATTTTTAGCGTTGGTCAGCATCAGCCTCGGCGTGCTGAACCTGCTGCCCGTCCCCGTTTTGGACGGCGGCCACCTCGTGTTTTATACTGCCGAATGGATACGCGGCAAACCTTTGGGCGAACGCGTCCAAAACATCGGTTTGCGCTTCGGGCTTGCCCTCATGATGCTGATGATGGCGGTCGCCTTCTTCAACGACGTTACCCGGCTGCTCGGTTAGATTTTACGTTTCGGAATGCCGTCTGAAACCGCATTCCGCACCACAAGGAACTTACGATGAAACTGAAACAGATTGCTTCCGCACTGATGGTCTTGGGCATATCGCCTTTGGCACTTGCCGACTTCACCATCCAAGACATCCGCGTCGAAGGCTTGCAGCGTACCGAGCCGAGTACCGTATTCAACTACCTGCCCGTCAAAGTCGGCGACACCTACAACGACACACACGGCAGTGCCATCATCAAAAGCCTGTACGCCACCGGTTTCTTTGACGACGTACGCGTCGAGACTGCGGACGGGCAGCTCCTGCTGACGGTCATCGAACGCCCCACCATCGGCTCGCTCAACATCACCGGCGCAAAAATGCTGCAAAACGACGCCATCAAGAAAAACCTCGAATCGTTCGGGCTGGCGCAGTCGCAATACTTTAATCAGGCGACACTCAATCAGGCAGTCGCCGGACTGAAAGAAGAATACCTCGGACGCGGCAAACTCAATATCCAAATCACGCCCAAAGTGACCAAACTCTCCCGCAACCGTGTCTCCATAGACATCACGATTGACGAGGGCAAATCCGCCAAAATCACCGACATCGAATTTGAAGGCAACCAAGTCTATTCCGACCGCAAACTGATGCGGCAGATGTCCCTGACCGAAGGCGGCATTTGGACCTGGCTGACACGAAGCAACCAATTCAACGAGCAGAAATTTGCCCAAGACATGGAAAAAGTAACCGACTTCTACCAGAACAACGGCTACTTCGATTTCCGCATCCTCGATACCGACATCCAAACCAACGAAGGCAAAACCAAGCAGACCATCAAAATTACCGTCCACGAAGGCGAACGTTTCCGCTGGGGCAAAGTCTCCATTGAAGGCGACACCAAAGAAGTCCCCAAAGCCGAACTGGAAAAGCTGCTGACCATGAAACCCGGCAAATGGTACGAACGTCAGCAGATGACCGCCGTTTTGGGTGAGATTCAGAACCGCATGGGCTCGGCAGGCTACGCATACAGCGAAATCAGCGTCCAACCGCTGCCGAACGCCGAAACCAAAACCGTAGACTTCATACTGCACATCGAACCGGGCCGGAAAATCTACGTCAACGAAATCCATATCACAGGCAACAACAAAACCCGCGACGAAGTTGTGCGCCGCGAATTGCGCCAAATGGAATCTGCGCCTTACGACACTTCCAAGCTGCAACGCTCCAAAGAGCGCGTCGAGCTTTTAGGCTACTTCGACAATGTCCAGTTTGACGCCGTCCCGCTTGCCAACACGCCCGACAAAGTCGATTTGAACATGAGCCTGACCGAACGTTCCACCGGTTCCTTGGATTTGAGCGCGGGTTGGGTTCAAGATACCGGCTTGGTCATGTCCGCAGGCATTTCCCAAGACAACCTGTTCGGTACGGGCAAGTCGGCCGCCCTGCGCGCCTCCAGGAGCAAAACCACGCTTAACGGCTCACTGTCGTTTACCGACCCGTACTTCACGGCAGACGGGGTCAGCCTGGGCTACGATATTTACGGAAAAGCCTTCGACCCGCGCAAATCGTCCTCCGGCGTGAAACAATATAAAACCACCACCGCCGGCGGCGGCGTAAGGATGGGTATCCCCGTTACCGAATACGACCGCGTGAATTTCGGTTTGGCGGCAGAACACCTGACCGTCAACACCTACAACAAAGCACCCAAACGCTATGCCGACTTTATCAAACAATACGGCAAAACCAACGGCGCAGACGGCAGCTTCAAAGGCTGGCTGTACAAAGGTACCGTCGGCTGGGGACGCAACAAAACCGACAATGCCCTGTGGCCGACACGCGGCTACCTGGCAGGCGTTAATGCCGAAATCGCCCTGCCCGGCAGCAAACTGCAATACTACTCCGCCACCCACAACCAAACCTGGTTCTTCCCCCTGAGCAAAACCTTCACGCTGATGCTCGGCGGCGAAGCCGGCTATGCCAACGGCTACGGCAAAACCAAAGAAATCCCCTTCTTTGAAAACTTCTACGGCGGCGGCCTGGGTTCGGTGCGCGGCTACGAAAGCGGCACGCTCGGTCCGAAAGTGTATGACGAATACGGCGACAAAATCAGCTACGGCGGCAACAAAAAAGCCAACGTTTCCGCCGAGCTGCTCTTCCCGATGCCCGGTGCGAAAGACGCACGCACCGTCCGCCTGAGCCTGTTTGCCGACGCAGGCAGCGTATGGGACGGCAAAACCTATACCGCCGCCGAAAGCGGCAACAACAAATCGGTTTACCCGGAAAACGCGCATAAATCCACCTTTATCAACGAACTGCGCTATTCCGCCGGCGGCGCGGTTACTTGGCTCTCGCCTTTGGGCCCGATGAAATTCAGCTACGCCTACCCGCTGAAGAAAAAACCGGAAGACGAAATCCAACGCTTCCAATTCCAACTCGGTACGACGTTCTAATCCCGCACATGCCGTCTGAAGCCCTTCAGACGGCATTTCGCGGCAACATCCGAAGGAGTTTTACCATGACCCGTTTGACCCGCGCGTTTGCCGCCACCCTGATCGGTTTGTGCTGCACCGCAGGCGCGCACGCCGACACCTTCCAAAAAATCGGCTTTATCAACACCGAACGCATCTACCTCGAATCCAAGCAGGCACGCGAGATTCAAAAAACGCTGGACAGCGAATTTTCCGCCCGCCAGGACGAATTGCAAAAACTGCAACGCGAAGGCCTGGATTTGGAAAGGCAGCTTGCCGAAGGCAAACTCAAAGACGCACAAAAGGCGCAAGCCGAAGAAAAATGGCGCGGGCTGGTCGCAGCGTTCCGCAAAAAACAGGCGCAGTTTGAAGAAGACTACAACCTCCGCCGCAACGAAGAGTTTGCCTCCCTCCAGCAAAACGCCAACCGCGTTATCGTCAAAATCGCCAAACAGGAAGGTTACGATGTCATTTTGCAGGACGTGATTTACGTCAACACCCAATACGACGTTACCGACAGCGTCATTAAAGAAATGAACGCCCGCTGACCCTTTCAGACGGCATACCGAACAGGAAAACCATGATTCCGGCCACCTACACCCTGTCCCAAATCACCGCGCAGCTCGGCGGCGAATGGCGCGGCGAGGACATTTCCGTTACCGCCGTGCGCCCGCTCGCAGACGCGCAGGCGGAACACATCAGCTTCCTCGCCAACCCGAAATACAAAGCCGAAGTCCACGACAGCAGCGCGGGCGCAGTCATCGTTTCCGCCAAAGCGGCAGACGAATTTGAAGGGCGCAACCTGATTGTCGCCGACGACCCCTATCTCTATTTCGCCAAAGTCGCGCGCCTGTTTTCACCCGTCGTCAAAGCGCGCGGCGGCATCCATCCGACCGCCGTCGTCGAACCGAGTGCCACCGTTCCCGCAAGCTGCGAAATCGGCGCGAACGCCTACATCGGCGCGAACACCGTACTCGGCGAAGGCTGCCGCATCTTGGCAAACGCCGTCGTCCAACACGATTGCCGTTTAGGTGATGAAGTTGTTTTACATCCCAACGCCGTCGTTTATTACGGCTGTACACTGGGCAGACGCGTCGAAATCCACAGCGGCGCGGTCATCGGCGCGGACGGTTTCGGACTCGCCTTCGCCGGCGATTCGTGGTTCAAAATCCCGCAAACCGGCGCGGTAACGCTGGGCGACGACGTAGAAATCGGCTCGAACACCAACATCGACCGCGGTGCGATGAGCGACACCACCGTCGGCAACGGCACCAAAATCGACAACCAAGTCCAAATCGGACACAACTGCAAAATCGGTTCGCACACCGTCATCGCCGCCAAAACCGGCATCTCAGGCAGCGTAACCATAGGCAGCTACTGCATCATCGGCGGCGGCGTCGGCACGGTCGGACACATCGAAATCGCCGACAAAACCACCATCGGCGGCGGCACGTCCGTCACCCACAGCATTACCGAAAGCGGCAAACACCTCGCCGGCATCTTCCCGATGTCCACCCATAAAGAATGGGCGCGCAACGCCGTTTACATCCACCGCTTAAGCGAAATGAACAAACGCCTCAAAACGCTGGAACAGCAGCTTTCAGACGGCAAAGACACGCAATAAATCCAAACCGATTTTTCCAAGGAACACAAAAACATGGACGTTCAACTCCCCATCGAAGCCAAAGACATCCAAAAACTCATCCCCCACCGCTACCCGTTTCTCCAACTCGACCGCATTACCGCCTTCGAGCCGATGAAAACCCTGACCGCGATTAAAAACGTCACCATGAACGAGCCGCAGTTCCAAGGCCACTTCCCCGACCTGCCCGTGATGCCCGGCGTGCTGATTATCGAAGCCATGGCGCAAGCGTGCGGCACGTTGGCGATTTTGAGCGAAGGCGGGCGCAAGGAAAACGAATTCTTCTTCTTCGCCGGCATAGACGAAGCCCGTTTCAAACGCCAAGTCATCCCCGGCGACCAACTCGTCTTTGAAGTCGAGCTGCTGACCAGCCGGCGCGGCATCGGCAAATTCAACGCCGTTGCCAAAGTGGACGGGCAAGTCGCCGTCGAAGCCGTGATTATGTGCGCCAAACGCGTGGTTTGATGCACATGATGCCGTCTGAACATCCTCACAGGCCTTCAGACGGCATACCCACCCGAAGGAACAAAACATGACCCTCATCCACCCGACCGCCGTCATCGACCCCAAAGCCGAACTCGACTCCGGCGTCAAAGTCGGCGCATACACCGTCATCGGCCCCAACGTCCAAATCGGCGCGAATACCGAAATCGGCCCGCACGCCGTCATCAACGGTCATACCACCATCGGCGAAAACAACCGCATTTTCCAATTTGCCAGCCTCGGCGAAATCCCGCAGGACAAAAAATACCGCGACGAGCCGACCAAGCTGATTATCGGCAACGGCAACACCATCCGCGAATTCACCACCTTCAATTTAGGCACGGTAACCGGCATCGGCGAAACCCGCGTCGGCGACGGCAACTGGATTATGGCGTACTGCCACCTCGCGCACGACTGCGTCATCGGCAACCACACCATCTTCGCCAACAACGCCTCGCTTGCCGGACACGTTACCGTCGGCGACTACGTCGTTTTGGGCGGCTACACGCTGGTTTTCCAATTCTGCCGCATCGGCGACTACGCCATGACCGCCTTCGCCGCAGGCGTACACAAAGACGTACCGCCCTATTTTATGGCATCGGGCTACCGCGCCGAACCGGCGGGGCTCAACAGCGAAGGCATGCGCCGCAACGGTTTTACCGCAGAGCAGATTTCCGCCGTCAAAGACGTGTACAAAACCCTCTACCATCGCGGCATTCCGTTTGAAGAGGCCAAGGCGGACATTCTCCGCCGCGCCGAAACCCAAGCCGAGCTTGCCGTATTCCGAGACTTTTTCGCACAATCGACGCGCGGCATCATCCGCTGACCGCATCCTTTCGATGCCGTCTGAAACCTCCAAAAGCGTTTCAGACGGCATTTGCGCTATAATCCAAACCATCAAATCATCTTATTTCTCAGGGCTTCATATGTTAGACAAATACTCCCCCGCCGAAATCGAATCCAAACATTATCAAAACTGGGAAGCGCAAGGTTATTTCCGGCCCGATATGGATTTGACCAAACCGTCTTTTTCCATCCAACTGCCGCCGCCCAATGTAACCGGCACGCTGCATATGGGTCATGCCTTCAACCAAACCATTATGGACGGCCTGACCCGCTACTACCGCATGAAAGGCTGCAACACCGCCTGGATTCCCGGCACAGACCACGCGGGCATCGCCACGCAAATCGTGGTCGAGCGTCAGCTTGCCGCGCAAAACGTGTCCCGTCATGACTTGGGGCGCGAAAAATTCTTGGAAAAAGTGTGGGAATGGAAAGAAGTTTCCGGCGGCACGATTACGCAGCAGATGCGTCGCGTGGGCTGTTCCGCCGACTGGACGCGCGAGTATTTCACGATGGACGACGTGCGTGCCGAAACCGTAACCGAAGTGTTCGTGCGCCTGTTTGAGCAAGGCTTGATTTACCGTGGCAAACGCTTGGTGAACTGGGATCCGGTTTTGGGTACGGCGGTGTCTGATTTGGAAGTGGAAAGCGTGGAAGAACAAGGCTCTATGTGGCACATCCGCTATCCGCTGGCGGACAATCCCGCCGAAGCCGTCATCGTGGCGACCACCCGTCCCGAAACGTTGCTGGGCGACGTTGCCGTTGCCGTTAATCCTGAAGATGAACGTTATACCCACTTAATCGGCAAGGAATTAATCCTACCGCTGACCGGACGTACTATCCCCGTGATTGCCGACGAATACGTTGAAAAAGACTTCGGCACAGGCTGCGTGAAAATCACGCCTGCGCACGACTTCAACGACTACGAAGTCGGCAAACGCCACGACACGCGCCTGATCAATGTATTCGATTTGGAAGCCAAAGTGCTGGCAAACGCCGAAGTGTTCAACTTCAAAGGCGAAGCGCAACAAGGCTTTGCCCTGCCTGAAAAATACGCAGGCTTGGACCGCTTTGCCGCGCGCAAACAAATGGTTGCCGATTTGCAGAAACAAGGCTTGTTGGTCGAAATCAAAGCACACACGCTGATGACGCCGAAAGGCGACCGAACCGGCTCAGTGATTGAGCCGATGCTGACCAGCCAATGGTTTGTCGCCATGTCCGCCACACCGAACGGCGGCGAGCCTGACAGCGAATTCAAAGGTTTGAGCCTCGCAGACAAAGCCAAAAAAGCCGTCGACAGCGGCGCGGTGCGCTTCATCCCTGAAAACTGGGTCAATACCTACAACCAATGGATGAACAATATCCAAGACTGGTGTATCTCGCGTCAACTGTGGTGGGGCCATCAAATCCCCGCGTGGTATGACAACGAAGGTAATGTGTACGTCGCCCGCAATCAGGAAGAAGCCGAAAAACAAGCCGGCAAAACAGGCTTGACCCGCGAAGAAGACGTATTGGACACATGGTTCTCCTCCGCGCTCGTGCCGTTCTCCACGCTCGGCTGGCCGTCTGAAACCGACGAACTCAAAGCCTTCCTACCGTCCAATGTCTTGGTCACCGGCTACGAAATCATCTTCTTCTGGGTGGCGCGCATGATTATGATGACCACCCACTTCACCGGCAAAGTACCATTTAAAGACGTGTACATCCACGGCATCGTGCGCGACCACGAAGGCAAAAAAATGTCCAAATCCGAAGGCAACGTCATCGACCCCGTCGATTTGATCGACGGTATCGACTTGGAAAAACTGCTGGTAAAACGCACCACCGGCCTGCGCAAACCCGAAACTGCGCCGAAAGTGGAAGAAGCCACGAAAAAACTCTTCCCCGAAGGCATTCCGAGCATGGGCGCGGACGCATTGCGCTTTACCATGGCGAGCTACGCCAGCTTGGGGCGCAGCGTCAACTTCGACTTCAAGCGCGCCGAAGGCTACCGCAACTTCTGCAACAAAATCTGGAACGCCACCAATTTTGTGCTGATGAACACCGAAAACCAAGACTGCGGCTACGGCGCAACCGCCACCGAACCACGCGGCTATTCCTTCCCCGATATGTGGATTGTAGGCCGTCTGAATCAGACCATCGAGCAGGTTACGCAAGCCTACAAAACCTACCGCTTTGATTTGGCGGCGGAAACCCTATACAGCTTCGTGTGGAACGACTATTGCGACTGGTATCTGGAACTTGCCAAAGTGCAGATTCAAACCGGCTGCGCCAGCCGCCAACGCGCCACACGCCATACCTTATTACGCGTACTCGAAGCCGCCCTGCGCCTGCTGCATCCGATTATCCCGTTCATCACCGAAGAACTGTGGCAAACCGTCGCTCCTTTGTGCGACGCGAAAACCGCCGACAGCATCATGCTCGCCCGCTTCCCCGAAGCCGACGGCGGCGAGATTGTTCAGACGGCATTCGAGCAAATGACCGTGTTGCAGGATTTGATTGGCGCAGTCCGCAACCTGCGCGGCGAAATGGGCATCCAGCCCAACGTGAAAGCCCCGCTGTTTGTCGAAAGCGCGGACGACTTGGCGGACTACCTCAAATACCTGCCGATGATGACCCGCCTGACCGAAGCGCAGCAAGTCGCCGCCCTGCCCGAAAGCGAAGACGCGCCCGTCGCCGTCTGCAACGGTGCGCGCCTGATGCTGAAAGTCGAAATCGACAAAGCCGCCGAAACTGCCCGTTTGAGCAAAGAAGCCGAGAAGCTGCAAAAAGCCTTGGACAAACTCAACGCCAAACTCTCCAAACCCGGCTACACCGAAAAAGCCCCCGCGCATCTGGTGGAAAAAGACAAAGCCGATTTGGCGGAGTTGGAAGACAAAATGGCGAAAGTTCAAACGCAGTTGGCGAAGTTGAAAGACTGATTTGATTGAATAGGCAAGGCCGTCTGAAAAATGTTTTTCAGACGGCCTCTTTTAAAAAAGGAAATTGATGAAACGCTTTATTTTGCCGATACTTTTATCCGCAACAACTGCTTTGGCTTCTCCGATTGTCGGTACATGGCATTGCATCGGCACTGATGAAAACATTCACAGTGATACAAAAATCGAATATCTTCAGGACGGCAGTTTCCGTGGCGATGCTATACTCAAAATCGATGATGACGGCAATATCTTGGCATACCGTGTTGTCGGCGGAAGTAAATGGCGTTTTGAAAACAATGCCTTGACGCAAAGCCAAATCAAGTACAGCGAAGTTTCACGACTCCACAGCCCCGAAACGCTGGCGTGGTTGGAAAAGTCGGAGGATGGACGACTCTTGGAAAGCATGATGTACACCGGATTGGTCGCGGAGATGGACAAACCCGGTAAAGATGAAGTATATCAAGTGGATAAAACAGGAAAATTGGTGTCTGAAGACGGAACTTCCCGTGAGGTATGTACGAAAGTGAAATAAAAAACGATTGCAGGTCAAATCGGTTTGCCTGATTGACGGCAGAGATAACAAATGCCGTCTGAAATCCGTTTCAGACGGCATTGCCCGCGCCTAGTCGTGGATAAAACTTACCCCGTGAAGCTGCGACTGCATAATCGCCGCCTTCATCGCCGACAACGCCTTCGGACGGACAAAATTGCGGCGGTACGCCAATACGACCCGCCGGCTTGGCGGCGTACCCTCAAACGGAATAATGCTGAACAGCATATGATCGTTTTCGGTCAGCGCGGTTGCCGGCAACACGCTGATTGCCAAACCGCTGGCAACCATATGGCGGATTGTATTGATCGAGCTGCCCTGCAATGTATTGGTCAGCCCCTGTATGCGTTGTTTCGCCGCCAATTCGGAACAGCTTGAGAGCACCTGATCCCGCATACAGTTGCCTTCCGTCAGCAGCAAAACCTGCTCCTCACCCAGCATCCGAGGCGAAACGGCATCCAGTTCCTCAAATGAATGCCCTTTCGGGACAATCACGAAAAACGGTTCGTCATACAAGGGTTCGGTAACAATGCCCGGCTCTTGAAACGGTTCGGCAACGATAATCGCGTCAACGTCCCCGCGTTTGAGCGACTCAGTCAAAGTATGCGTGTAATTCTCTTCCAACATCAAAGGCATTTTCGGTGCAGTACGGCGCAACGAAACAATCAATTTCGGCAACAGGTACGGCGCAACCGTAAAAATCAGCCCGAGTTTGAACGCACCCTCCAGCTCGTTTTGTTCTTCATTTGCCAAATGCCTGATAAGCTCCGCCTCTTCCAATACCTTACGCGCCTGTGCAACGATACGTTCCCCCGCCTCGGTCGTAATAATATCGTTGCTGCTACGGTCAAACAAAGAGACGGCAAGCTCTTCTTCCAATTTCTTAATGGCAATAGACAAAGTGGGCTGGCTGACAAAACAACGCCGCGCCGCCCGACCGAAATGACGTTCTTGGGAGACTGCGACGATGTACCGCAATTCGGTTAAGGTCATGTCCTATACCTTTTTCTGTTCCGGCAAAGTAATGTTCAACTCAAGCACATCCATACCATCCTGCTTTTCTTGGGAAATACGGATATTGTCTAATGAAACATTCACATATTTGGACAGGACTTCCATCAACTCTTTACGTAAAGTCGGCAGGTAATCCGGAGCCTGACCTTCTTGGGCGCGCTCTTGGGCAATGATGATTTGAAGGCGGTCGCGGGCAACGGTTGCCGTTTTCTGCTTTCTACCGAATAAAAGTTCGATCAATGACATACCTTATCCTCCGAACAGACGTTTGAAGAAGCTTTTTTTCTCAGCTTCCAAGAAACGCATTTCACGGTTCTCACCCAAAAGACGGGCAATAACGTCCTTATATGCCTCGGAAGCCGCTACGCTGTCCTGATGGATGACCGGTTCTCCAGAATTGGATGCCTGCAAGACGTTTTGGGATTCGGGAATCACACCCAGCAAAGGAATACGCAGAATATCGCAAATATCTTGTACAGACAGCATTTCGCCTTTTGCCACACGTTCGGGAGAATAACGCGTAATCAACAGATGTTCTTTAACCGAACCGCCTTGCTCTGCCTTACGGGATTTGCTTTGCAAAATTCCCAAAATCCTGTCGGAGTCACGCACACTGGAAACCTCAGGATTGGTCGTTACAATGGCTTCATCAGCAAAATACAACGCCATCAATGCACCCTGCTCAATACCGGCGGGAGAGTCGCAAATAATATACTCAAAACCCATTTTCTTGCCGGACAATTCCTTCATCACTTTTTCCACACCATCGCGCGTCAAAGCATCTTTGTCCCGAGTTTGAGAGGCAGGCAAGATAAACAGATTCTCACAATTCTTATCTTTGATTAAAGCCTGGTTGAGCGTCGCCTCACCCTGAATGACATTGATCAGGTCATAAACGACACGACGCTCGCAACCCATAATGAGGTCGAGATTACGCAAACCCACATCAAAATCAATTACCGCAGTTTTATATCCGCGTAATGCCAAACCTGTCGCAATACTGGCACTGGTAGTCGTTTTACCGACACCGCCCTTACCTGAAGTTACTACAATAATTTTTGCCACAATATTTCCTTTTTAAAATATCAAACAATTACTCTGAGCCAATTGCACTGATAACCAACCGGTTATCCTGCAACAATATCTGTACCGGCTGCTTGTGCAGATGGTCCGGCAAATCCTGTTCAAAATTACGGTAAATACCCGCCACAGAAACCAACTCCGCCTGCATGGAGTGGATAAATATGCGGGCAGAAGTATCACCCTTGGCACCGGCCAAAGCACGCCCCCTCATCGGCGCATAAATATGTATATTGCCATCCGCAATCAATTCCGCCCCCTGACTGACCGCCCCTGTAACAATCAAATCGCCATCTTCGGCATAAACCTGCTGACCAGTACGGACAGAGGATGTAATCAATACTGTTTTCCTTGCTTTCTGACCATCCTCCGTTTTCTGCACCTCAACCTGACCCAGTTCTTTAACATTTTCCGAATGAGACAGACAAAACAGCAAATGATACTTCATAGCCACAGCAGCCCAACGTTCATCAGAATGCTTCAGACCCAAAATTTGCATACCATGCCTTGAAAATAACGAAACCAATGCAGCAAGATCCAAAGACTCGGGATAATCAAACTCTTGAACATCCAGAACAAATGGAACAACACCAGACTCTTGAAACTTCTTGCCCAATTTGACCAGTACATCTTCCAAATCAAACAAGTCTGATGTATGCAAAGATATAGACAATACGTCCATCTTTGTCGACTTTATATCGAAGGCATTCATCATATAGACCATCATAGAATTTTTTAATGATATAAGTTTACCGCGCAAACCTTAGCTATTCAATTAATATTTTAAACATAATAGCCAATACCCTATTACCTATCAGATATTGCAAAAATAACGCCACCTGCTTTTCGGCAGATGGCGTTATACGACTAAAATTACTCAGCAGCCGGTTTGTCAACCAATTCAACCAGTGCCAGAGGTGCATTATCACCTTTACGGAATCCGTATTTCAACACTCGAACATAACCACCGTTACGAGCAGTAAAACGAGGACCCAAATCGCCAAACAGTTTTACCACAACATCACGGTCGCGAGTACGGTCAAATGCCAAACGGCGGTTTGCCAATGACGGTTTTTTACCCAATGTAATCAACGGCTCTACTACACGGCGCAATTCCTTGGCCTTAGGCAGAGTTGTTACAATAGTTTCGTGAGTCAATAATGAATTCGCCATATTACGCAGCATTGCAGCACGATGACTGCTGGTACGGTTTAATTTGCGATTGCCATTACGATGACGCATATCAATTATCCTTTAATTCTTCATTAAGGCTTTTCCAAGCCTACAGGTGGCCATGCTTCCAACTTAGAACCCAGTGTCAAACCTTTAGATGCCAATACTTCCTTAATCTCATTCAAAGATTTACGTCCCAAATTCGGCGTTTTAAGAAGCTCGGTTTCAGTGCGTTGAATCAAATCGCCAATATAATAAATATCCTCAGCTTTCAAACAATTAGCTGAACGTACTGTCAATTCCAGATCATCTACCGGACGCAAAAGAACAGGGTCGATAGGAGGTGCTTTTTCTTCAACCTCCTCCACAGGAGTACCCTGCAAATCAGCAAAAATAGACATCTGATCAATCAAAATACGTGCCGCACTGCGTACAGCTTCCTCAGGATCAATAGAACCGTCGGTTTCGATATCCAAAACCAACTTATCAAGATCCGTCCGCTGCTCTACACGTGCAGGTTCAACCTCAAAGCTAACACGGCTGATGGGCGAAAAACTCGCATCCAACTGGATTGCACCAATCTGACGGTTCTCATCACGAACTACCTGACGACCTGAAACAGATTGATAACCACGACCTTGCTCCACTTTAATTTCCATCTCAATTTGACCGTTATCAGCCAAATGACAAATGACATGACCAGGATTCAGAATTTCTACATCATGCGGCAACTCAATATCACCGGCAGATACGACACCTGAACCTGATTTCTTCAACACAAGTTGAACTTGGCTACGACCATGGAGTTTAAACACAATACCTTTAATATTCAGTAAAATGTCAACAACATCTTCCTGAATACCATCAACAGTAGAATATTCGTGTAATACACCGGCAATAGCTACTTCAGTAGGAGCAAAACCATTCATGGATGACAGTAAGATACGGCGCAAAGCATTACCTAAGGTATGACCGAAACCACGTTCAAATGGCTGCATAGATACTTTTGCACGAGTTGCAGAAAAAGTATTTACATCAATTTGACGAGGTTTCAAAAATTCGGTTGTGCTATTCTGCATTTAACTGTCCCTCACTGAGCTAGCATTATTTAGAGTAGAACTCTACCACCAGCTGTTCATTAATATCACCGGTCAATTCCGAGCGATCCGGCATGTTTTTGAACACACCCTCAAGTTTATCTGCATCTACAGAAACCCAACCCGGCAAGCCGATTTGAGTTGCCAAACCCAATGCTTCTTGAATACGCACCTGTTTTTTGGCTTTTTCACGAACTGAGACAACATCACCAGCTTTCACTTGGAAAGAAGGAATATTGACAACTTGTCCATTTACAGCTATCGCCTTATGAGAAACAAGCTGTCTTGCTTCAGCTCGGGTAGAACCGAAACCCATACGATAAACGACATTATCCAAACGAGATTCCAGCAATTGCAACAGCAACTCGCCAGTAGAACCTTTACGACGATCAGCTTCTGCGAAATAACGACGGAACTGACGTTCTAATACGCCATAAATACGGCGGATTTTTTGTTTTTCACGCAACTGCAAACCATAGTCTGACAAACGCGGTTTTTTTGCACCATGCTGACCAGGAGCGGAATCAATTTTACATTTAGAATCCAAAGAGCGGCGCGCACTCTTCAAAAACAAATCCGTACCTTCGCGACGTGCCAACTTACATTTAGGGCCAATATAACGTGCCATGTTTCAAATCACTCCAATATTAAATACGACGTTTTTTAGGCGGACGGCAACCGTTATGAGGCAACGGGGTAACGTCAGTAATGCTGGTAATCTTGAAACCAAGAGCGTTTAAAGCACGTACAGAGGATTCGCGACCAGGACCTGGGCCTTTAATACGAACCTCTAAATTTTTAACGCCATACTCTTGGGCAACTTTACCAGCTGCTTCTGCTGCAACTTGTGCTGCAAATGGTGTACTTTTACGAGAACCTTTAAAACCAGCGCCGCCAGAGGTAGCCCAAGACAACGCATTGCCTTGACGGTCAGTGATTGTAATGATGGTATTGTTGAAAGATGCATGAACGTGCACAATACCCTCACTCACGGTTTTACGTACTTTTTTACGTACACGTGAAGCTGTGTTTGCTTTAGCCATTAATAAAATTCCTTAAAATTTATTTCTTACCAGCAATCGCTTTACGCGGACCTTTGCGGGTACGCGCATTTGTACGAGTGCGTTGACCGCGGCATGGTAAGCCGCGACGATGACGGAAGCCACGATAGCAGCCCATGTCCATCAATCGCTTGATACTCATAGTTACTTCACGACGCAAATCACCTTCTACTTCATACTTGGCAACTTGATCACGTAAAGCATCTAATTGAGTCTCGTCCAAATCTTTTGCTTTAGTATCAGGCGCAATATTTGCAGCCTCACAAATCAATTTAGCACGAGTAGCACCAATACCGTAAATAGCCTGAAGACCAATTACGATGTGTGCGTTATTAGGGATATTTACCCCTGCAATACGAGCCATATTTTTTCCTTTTTAGGGCAAAGTGTGTCACTATATCACAGAATCACATTAAAAGAAATATTCCATTAACCTTGACGCTGTTTGTGACGGGGATCAGTACAAATTACACGAACTACACGATTTCGACGAATAATCTTGCAATTTCGGCAAATTTTCTTAACAGATGGTTGTACACGCATTTTATTTTCCTTTTATTGGTTTATCTTGCTCTGAAAACAATTCGAGCCCTAGTTAGATCATAAGGTGTCAGCTCTACTGTGACCTTATCTCCCGGAGAAATACGAATGTAATGCATCCGCATCTTCCCAGAAATATGACCCAATACAATATGGTCATTCTCAAGTTTTACTTTAAATGTTGCATTAGGTAAAGTTTCAAGAATTTCACCTTGCATTTGGATAGTATCTTCTTTCGCCATAATTCTATTTCCGAGAAAATGATTTCATTTCTGAACGAGTCATTAACTTATCATACTGTTGAGTAAGCCTATACGAATTTATTTGTGTACTAAAATCCATCGTTACAACAACTAGAATCAACAAAGACGTGCCACCCAAATAAAAAGGTACATTTAAAACCGTAGTTAAGAACTCTGGAATTAAACAAATAGTTGTAATATAAAGAGCTCCAAACAATGTCAAACGTAATACAACTTTTTCTAAATACCTAGAGGTCTGCTCACCAGGTCTAATCCCAGGAACAAAAGCACCACTCTTTTTTAAATTCTCTGCCATTTCTTTAGGGCTAAAAAACAAAGCCGTATAAAAATAACAAAAGAAAATAACTGTCGCTGCAAATAAAGCCATATACAGCAATTGACCGTGTTGTAACAATCCAGCTATTTTGTGCAAAACACTATTTGTATCAGCCGAACCAAACCAACCTAAAAGAGTAGATGGAAATAGAATAATACTGGAAGCAAAAATTGGGGGAATAACACCAGCCATATTCAACTTGAAAGGCATATGCGTATTTTGACTACCCACCCCGCCATTAAACTGGCGTTTTGCATAATGAATAGGAATCTTCCGCTGTGCACTTTCAAAGTATACAACCAAATAAATTAATAATAAGGCACCAAATACAACAAGCAACGCCGTAAGCATGCTCATAGAACCTTGGTTCGTCAGTGTAACCAGCTTTGCAATACCCGAAGGAATACCTGAAGCAATACCTGCCGTAATAATTAAAGAAATACCGTTCCCGATACCCCTTTCAGTAATTTGCTCCCCAAGCCACATAAGAAACATGGTTCCCGTTACCAAAGAAACTACCGTGGAAACATGAAACTCAAATGAACTTGTTACAACAACTCCTTGCTGAAATACGAAAGATGCAACACCTAGACTTTGAAGAATTGCTAACAAAACAGTACCATACCTAGTATATTTCGTAATTACCTTTCTACCAGCCTCCCCTTCTTTTTTTAAAGCCTTCAATGATGGCAAAATTTCAGAAGCGAGCTGTACAATAATAGAAGCTGAAATATATGGCATGATTCCTATTGCAAATATACTAAAGCGCTCTAACGACCCACCAGAAAACATATTCAACATTCCCAGGATGCCGTTTCCAGCGCTTTCGTATAATTTAGCTAAAGCAACAGCATCAACTCCAGGTACGGGTATATGGGCACCAATTCGAAAAACAATCAATGCTCCAAATAGAAACAAAAGACGTTTCTTAAGATCTCCAAACTTGGATAAACCTGATGACGTTTGTTGATTAGCCACAATATTAAACCTTACATTTCAATCTTACCACCAGCAGCCTCGATAGCAGCTCTCGCACCTTTGGTAACTTTAATACCCCTCAAAGCAACTGCCTTAGAAATTTCACCAGAAGCAATAACTTTAACATTAGAGACTGTAGATGCAATCAGACCAGCTTGTTTAAGAACCAAGACATCAATCTCGTTCACAGCAATCAGATTTAATTCACTCAAACGAACTTCAGCATTAGCGGCAGCAGTCAAAGATTTGAAACCACGTTTCGGCAGACGGCGTTGCAAAGGCATTTGACCGCCTTCAAAACCTACCTTGTGGAAGCCACCAGAACGGCTTTTTTGACCTTTATGACCACGACCACCTGTTTTACCCAAGCCGCTACCAATACCACGGCCTACACGACGACCAGCATGCGTAGCACCCTCAGCAGGTTGAATAGTATTCAAAAACATATTAAGACTCCACTTTCAACAAGTAGCTGATTTTATTGATCATGCCACGGTTTTCAGGGGTATCCAAAACCTCTACAGTATGTTCACGGCGGCGCAAACCTAAACCACGAGCACATGCACGATGAGATTCAATTGTACCGATCAGGCTCTTAACCAATGTAACTTTAATCTTTTTTTGCTCAGTCATGGTTAGCTCCCAAAATATCTTCTACTGTCAAGCCACGTTTAGCAGCAATATCAGCAGGGGTATACAGTTTAGACAAACCGTCTAATGTAGCGCGTACAATATTGTAAGGATTAGTAGAACCATGTACTTTAGCTGAAATGTTATGGATACCCATAGCATCAAATACTAAACGCATTGGACCACCAGCTTTTACACCGCTACCTTCTTTAGCAGGTTGCATAAATACTTTAGTAGCGCCATGACGACCAATAACTTCATGATGAATCGTACCATTTTTCAAAGGTACTTTAATCATAGAGCGGCGTGCTTGATCCATTGCTTTTTGAACAGCAACTGGCACTTCTTTTGATTTACCCTTACCCATACCGATGCGACCATCGCCATCACCAACAACAGTCAGTGCAGAGAAAGCCATAATACGACCACCTTTAACTACTTTAGTCACGCGATTAACTGCGACCATCTTTTCAATCAGGCCGTCACCGCGTTCTTCAATTTCATGTTTTGCCATCTGAAAGTCTCCAAATATTAGAAGCTTAAACCATTTTCACGTGCAGCTTCAGCCAAAGCTTTCACACGACCGTGATATTGGAAACCTGAACGGTCAAAAGCAACTTTTTCAACACCTACTGCTTTAGCTTTTTCAGCAATACGCTTACCAACTACAGCTGCTGCTTCAACGTTGCTACCTGATTTCAGGCTACTACGTACTTCAGCTTCCAATGTAGAGGCTTGAGCCAATACTTTATCACCTTCAGCACTAATTACTTGAGCATAAATATGATTATTGCTGCGGAACACACATAATCTTACCATTTTCAAGTCCGCAATACGCGCACGGGTTTTGCGTGCACGACGGAGTCGGGTTGTATGTTTATCCATTAGTGAACCTCAATTATTTTTTCTTGGCTTCTTTCATCACTACTACTTCACCTACATAACGAACACCTTTGCCTTTATAAGGCTCAGGAGAACGGAATGCACGAATTTCAGCAGCGACTTGGCCAACCACTTGTTTATCTGCACCAGTCAAAACGATTTCTGTTTGGCTAGGAGTTTGAACAGAAACACCTTCAGGCATTTCGTATACGATTGGATGAGAGAAACCCAAAGACAAGTTCAAAACTTTGCCTTGCGCTTGGGCACGATAACCCACACCAATCAATTGAAGTTTTTTCTCAAAACCTTCAGAAACACCCTTAACCATGTTATTAACCAATGCACGAGCAGTACCAGACATAGCATTAGCCTGTTTACTGTCATTTTTTGCAGCAAAAGTCAATTTACCATCGTTTAGTTCAATAGCAACATCGGAATGCAAAGGAAAGGACAGTTCGCCATGTTTACCTTTGATTACCAATGCATCTGTTCCGAATTTTACTTCTACACCAGCAGGAACAGTCACTGGGTTTTTTGCGACGCGTGACATTTACATTTCTCCACTAGGCTACGATGCACAACAACTCACCACCAACACCCTCAGAACGGGCTTTGCGATCAGTCATCACACCTTTAGAAGTACTAACAATAGCGACACCCAAGCCATTCATTACGCTAGGGATCTCGCTTGATGCTTTGTAAATACGCAAACCAGGACGTGAAACACGTTTAATTTGCTCAATCACAGGGCGACCTGCATAGTATTTCAATTGAATTTCCAATACCGGTTTTGCATCAGCAGAAACCGTAAAATCCTCGATATAGCCTTCATCTTTCAGAACTTTTGCAATTGCACATTTCAATTTTGAAGAAGGCATGGCAACAGTTGCTTTATTAGCACGTTGCGCATTGCGAATACGAGTCAACATATCGGAAATAGGATCATGCATACTCATTATTTATACTCCTATTACCAGCTAGCTTTAACAACACCAGGAATCTCGCCACGCATAGCGATTTCACGGATTTTAATACGACCCAAACCAAATTTACGGAAAGTGCCACGAGGACGACCTGTTAAAGCACAACGACGACGTTGACGTACAGGTGCTGCATTACGCGGAATGGATTGAAATTTCAAACGTGCTTCAAAGCGTTCTTCTTCAGTCGCATTAGCATCATTAATAACAGCGAAAATTGCCTCACGTTTAGCTGCAAACTTTTTCGCCAATGCTTGACGTTTCAGCTCACGATTAATAAGTGCTTTCTTAGCCATAATTATCCTTTAAACGGAAACTTGAACAGTGACAACAAAGCTTTCGCTTCTTCATCAGTTTTTGCAGTAGTTGTAATAGTAATATTCAAACCACGCAAAGCATCAATTTTATCGTACTCAATTTCCGAAAAAATGATTTGTTCGCGAACACCCATATTGTAATTACCGCGACCATCAAATGACTTACCGCTTACACCACGAAAATCTCGAACACGAGGCAATGCAATAGTAATCAAACGGTCCAAAAATTCAAACATTTGATCACGGCGCAAAGTAACTTTACAACCGACAGGGTAGTTGTCACGAATTTTAAAACCAGCAATAGATTTACGGGCTACAGTTACAACAGGTTTCTGACCGGCAATTTTTTCCAAATCAGACACAGCGTGTTCCATTACTTTCTTATCAGCAACCGCTTCGCCAACACCCATATTTAAAGTAATCTTTTCAATACGGGGCACTTCCATAACCGATTTGTAACCAAACTGTTTAACCAACTCAGGAACAACAGTACTTTTATAAAACTCTCTCAAACGAGCCATGTTATCTCCTTATGCTCCAATGATAGAGCCATTAGATTTGAAGAAACGAACGCGCTTAATTTTGCCTTCAGTTTCAATCAATTTAATACCAACACGGTCTGCTTTGTTTGTCTCGGGATTCAGAATTGCAACATTAGAAATATCCAAAGGCATTTCTTTTACAATAATACCACCCTCAACTCCGCGCATTGGATTCGGCTTCTGATGACGCTTAACAACATTTACACCAGAAACAATTACCTTACCACCAAGTACACGGATGACCTGACCCCGCTTACCCTTGTCTTTACCTGCGATAACAACAACTTGATCGCCTTTAACAATCTTATTCATTCCACCACCCCTTATAATACTTCAGGAGCCAATGAAACGATTTTCATAAATCGCTCAGTACGCAGCTCACGAGTTACAGGACCAAAAATACGAGTACCCAGAGGTTCGAGCTTATTATTTAACAATACAGCAGCATTGTTATCAAACTTAATCAAAGCCCCATCAGGACGACGAACACCTTTTGCAGTACGAACAACAACAGCATTGTAAACATCGCCCTTCTTGACACGACCACGCGGAGCCGCATCTTTAATTGCAACTTTAATAATATCGCCAACCGAAGCATAGCGACGCTTAGACCCACCCAATACCTTGATACACATTACTCTACGCGCACCAGAGTTATCAGCCACATCTAAGATGGTCTGCATTTGAATCATGTTATTACCTTTAAATTAACCAACTTAATTTACCACTTTCAGATAACTTACAGCAAAGCCGCTGCTTATTAAATGAAACCTTACGGTTCAAGTAAACCAGTCTTGGACCCCGAGAGGGAAGAAACTTCCAGAAGAAACTGAAAGACAGGAAACGAAGTTTACACGCAAATTAAATTTGCTGCAATACTTCGTTTCCCATTTCAAGCACGTTGCTTTAATTCTTAAACAGAACGTGCTTTCTCAACCAGCTCACTGACAATCCAAGATTTAGTTTTTGATAATGGACGGGATTCCGATATAACAACTACATCACCAATTCCATATTGATTATTTTCATCATGGGCATGGATTTTAGTAGATAATCGAATAATCTTACCATACAGCGGATGTTTTACTTTACGCTCAACCAATACTGTTACGGTTTTATCCATTTTGTCGCTTACTACTTTGCCTTGCAAAGTACGAACATTTTTAGTTTCGCTCATTACTTAGCACCTTTTTCAGTTAAAACGGTTTTAATACGAGCAATATCGCGACGTACACGTTTCAATTCACTTGGTTTGCCTAATTGACCAGTAGCGTTTTGCATACGTAAGCCAAACTGAGCTTTCAACAAGTCCAACAAATCTGCATTCAACTGCTCAACGGATTTGTCTTTCAATTCATTTGCTTTCATTATTGACCCACCTGTCTTACTACAAAGGTTGTAGGAATAGGCAATTTGGCAGCAGCCAACTCGAATGCTTCACGAGCCAGTTCCTCTGGAACGCCATCCATTTCATACAACACTTTACCTGGTTTAATTTCGGCAATGTAATATTCCACGTTACCTTTACCGCCACCCATACGAACTTGAATAGGCTTTTCAGTAATCGGTTTATCAGGGAATACACGAATCCAAATACGACCACCACGTTTGATATGACGGGTCATTGTACGACGAGCAGCTTCGATTTGACGGGCAGTCAAACGACCACGACCTACGGCTTTCAAGCCGAACTCACCGAAACTTACCTTATTACCGCGAGTAGCGATGCCGGTATTACGACCCTTTTGTTGCTTACGGTATTTCAGTCTAGTTGGCTGCAGCATTACGTCTACCTGCCTTTCTTTGTTTACTCTCATGTTCAGGTTTGGAAGATTTAATATTGCCTTCCGTATAAACCCAAACTTTCAGACCCAATACACCATATGTGGTGTGCGCTTCGCTGGTTGCATAATCTACATTTGCACGTAAAGTATGCAGTGGCACGCGACCTTCACGATACCATTCACTACGGGCAATATCCGCACCATTCAGACGGCCTGAAGTCATAATCTTAATGCCTTTAGCACCAGAACGCATTGCATTTTGCATTGCTCGTTTCATAGCACGACGGAATTGAACACGTTTTTCCAACTGCTGGGCAATTCCGTCAGCAATAATTTGAGCATCCAACTCAGGACGGCGAATCTCTTCAATATTTACATGAACAGGCACACCCATCAAGGCTTGCAAGTCACGTTTCAAAACTTCGATATCCTCGCCTTTTTTACCGATAACCACACCCGGACGAGCGGAGTGAATGGTAATGCGTGCAGATTTAGCAGGACGCTCGATCACTACGCGACCAACTGAAGCATTAGCCAATTTTTGACGCAAATAATTGCGAACATCGATATCCTGCTTCAAAACAGTAGAAAAGTCGGTGCTTTTAGCAAACCATTTTGAAGCCCAGTCTTTAGTTACCGCCAGGCGAAAGCCTGTAGGGTTAATCTTTTGTCCCATAGCTTTTCCTTAATTACCCACTGTCACATTGATATGACAAGTTTGTTTTTCGATGCGGTTACCGCGACCCTTGGCGCGAGCTTGAAAACGTTTCAAGCTTGGACCTTTGTCAACAAAGATAGTTACCACTTTCAGTTCATCAATGTCCGCACCGTTATTATGCTCGGCATTAGCAATAGCTGACTCCAATACTTTTTTGATCAGCTCGGCACCTTTTTTAGGACTGAAAGCCAAAATATTCAAAGCTTGGGCAACGTCTTTACCACGAATCAAATCAGCTACCAAACGAGCCTTTTGAGCAGAGATACGGGCATTTTTATGTTGTGCATTTACTCTCATGATTCACCTTATTTCTTTTTAGCCTTTTTATCGGCCAGGTGGCCTTTAAAGGTACGGGTCAATGAGAATTCGCCTAATTTATGACCAACCATATTGTCGCTGATAAACACAGGCACATGGGTGCGACCGTTGTGCACGGCAATGGTCAGACCGATAAAATCAGGCAGAATGGTAGAACGACGAGACCAAGTTTTAATCGGGCGTTTGTCGTTGCTTGCGCGAGCAGCATCTACTTTTTTCAGCAAATGCAGGTCTACATATGGGCCTTTTTTCAATGAACGAGCCATACTAATTAACCTTTATTTGAGTAACGGCGACGAACAATCATGTTATCCGTGCGTTTGTTATTACGAGTGCGGTAGCCTTTAGCAGGAGTACCCCATGGGCTAACCGGTTCGCGAGCTTCACCGGTACGACCTTCACCACCACCATGCGGGTGATCGACAGGGTTCATGACAACACCACGAACGGTCGGACGAATACCACGCCAACGATTGGCACCGGCTTTACCAATTTTCTTCAGGCTTTGCTCTTCGTTACCGACTTCACCGATGGTTGCACGGCAATCTACGTTGATTTTACGAACTTCGCCAGAACGCAGACGGACTTGAGCGTATGCGCCTTCTTTAGCCAGCAATACCGCAGAAGCACCGGCAGAACGTGCAATTTGTGCACCTTTACCAGGCTTCATTTCAATACAGTGGATAGTCGTACCAACCGGAATGTTGCGGATCGGCAGGGTGTTACCTACTTTGATGGCAGCTTCAGCACCGGAAACCAATACAGCACCGGCTTGAATACCGCGAGGAGCGATGATGTAGCGACGTTCGCCGTCTGCATAGCACAACAGTGCAATGAAGGCAGTACGGTTAGGATCGTATTCGATACGCTCTACTTTTGCAGGGATACCGTCTTTGTTACGTTTAAAGTCTACAACACGGTAATGGTGTTTATGACCGCCGCCTTTATGACGAGTGGTGATATGACCATTATGGTTACGACCGGCAGTAGAATTTTTCTTTTCGAGCAAAGGTGCATAAGGCGCACCTTTGTGCAAACCTTCTGTTACCACGCGAACCATGCCGCGACGGCCTGCAGAGGTCGGCTTCATTTTAACGATTGCCATTTTGTTTATTCCTTATCTGCAGCTGCAGCAGCGGCTTCCAAATCCAACTCTTGACCGGCAGCCAAGCTTACATAAGCTTTTTTAACATCGCTGCGGCGGCCCAAAGTACGACCAAAACGCTTAGTTTTGCCTTTAGTTGTAACTGTAGTTACAGAAGCAACTTGAACACCGAACAGCAGCTCAACAGCCGCCTTGATTTCAGGTTTGGTTGCATTTGCCAAAACTTTAAACGTCATTTGGTTGCGTTTTTCAGCCAATACGTTGCTTTTTTCAGAAACGACAGGTGCCAAAATCACTTGAGTCAAACGTTGTTGATTCATACCCATTGCTCCTCTAATTGTGCAACCGCATCTTTAGTGATGATTACTTTTTTGTAACGCAGCAAGCTGTAAGGATCAACTTGTTGAGCTTCCAAAACCAACACGTTTGGCAAGTTGCGTGAAGCCAAGTAAACATTCTCGTCGAGCTGTTTGGTTACAAACAACACTTGCTCCAGACCCAGATTTTTCACTTGTTCAGCAAAAACTTTGGTTTTAGGAGTTTCAGCAGTCAACGCTTCGATAGCAAACAAACGCTCGTCACGAGCCAATTGGGACAGAATAGTCGCCATACCGGCACGGTACATTTTACGGTTTACTTTTTGAGTGAAGTTTTCGTCAGGTTTGTTCGGGAACGCGCGACCACCTTTACGCCACAGCGGAGAAGAAGTCATACCGGAACGGGCACGGCCGGTACCTTTTTGACGCCATGGTTTTTTGGTTGAGTGTTTTACTTCGGCACGGGTTTTTTGAGCGCGGTTACCGGAGCGGGCGTTCGCCAAGTAGGCATTTACCAGCTGGTGAACCAACGCTTCATTGTATTCGCGGGCGAACAAAGCATCAGAAACAGACAGGCTGCCTGAAACTTGTCCTTTAGCGTCAATTACTTTCAATTCCATTACGCACCTACTTTCACGCTGGGACGAACTACAACATCGCTGTTGACCGCACCCGGAACAGCACCCTTAACCAACAGCAGTTGGCGTTCTGCATCAACACGGACAACTTCCAATTTTTGAACAGTTGCTTTGGTGTTGCCGTATTGGCCGGCCATGCGCTTACCGGGGAACACGCGACCCGGGTCTTGCGCCATACCGATAGAGCCTGGAACGCGGTGAGAACGGGAGTTACCGTGGGAAGTACGTTGGGCACCGAAGTTATGACGTTTGATCGTGCCGGAGAAACCTTTACCTTTAGAGGTACCGGTTACATCGACCAGTTGACCGACTTCAAACATAGAAACGGTGATTTCGTCACCGGCTTTCAATTCAGCCAGTTTTTCTTCAGTCAAAGCAAACTCGATCAAACCACGACCGGCTTCAACACCTGCTTTTGCAAAGTGCCCGGCTTCGGCTTTGTTGACACGATTGGCTTTTTTCTGACCAAAGGTAACTTGAACGGCAGTATAGCCGTCAGTATCTTTGGATTTTACTTGTGTAACGCGGTTGGCAGACATATCCAAAACGGTTACCGGAACAGAAACACCCTGTTCGTCGAACACGCGGGTCATACCAACTTTGCGTCCAACCAGACCTAAAGTCATGATTATTTTCCTTTTAAAGTAAAGGGACAGGCTACGATTGGCCTGTCTTTCAGACAAAGTTAAACTTGGTACGAATGTACCAAGTCAGACATTATATCTGACAAGTCAAAGAAATATCAACAGAAATATCAAAAATATCTTCAATATGCCGTCTGAAGCGTTTTGAATCTTCAGACGGCATAGGGTCGGATGCTTTTAAAGGAGTCGGTATCCGACCATCACGGCGTATGCATCTTTCTCCGACAAACCGGGATATGGTTGATGACTGCATCCATTATTTCTTTGAGATGGTAGTTTTCGTATGCCGAATAGTAAACGGGTTTGGAAATCTGCAAACCGGTTGCTTCCAGAATCCTTTTTTGTACCGATTCAGCCTTCTCGTCTAGAAACTGTTGCAAATTCGGCTGCGGCTGATGCAGCACCTTATCCCAATAACGTCCTTTCATCGCCATATCCGCCTGATTAATCGCAACAATAACCCTATCCGGATCAATCATTTTAAGGATAACGTCCCTCAATAAATCATAAGCCGTACCCAAATCGCGGGAGCTGCCGTCAAGGATAACAAACACCAAATCTATCCAGCCCCACTGCCCATCCGAATGAGTATAGGTTTTGGACAGGACATCAATCAGTTTTTGCCGATGGGCGCGGTCGGCTTCTTTCCCGTCGCCCAAACCTGCGCTGTCCCAAAACCGCAACACATCGTTCAGCATATAGGCGTTTCGGGATCCACGCCTGTACCTACCTTGGCTTTTTGTTCGCCAAACAAGGCATTTAAGGTTGGGGACTTGCCGACACCTGTCGCACCGACAAGCAAGACATCCAAAGGACGGAAATCGGCTGCTGTGACCTTTTGCCCGATTTCGGAAATACGGTAACGATGCATATGTGCTCCTACCAGCCAAACTAAGAGGCAAACGTGCTAATCATCCCTCCAATCGCTTTTGCAGCACCACCGATCAGCGTCCCGACGCCGCTCGCTATCGTTGAAACAACTTCTTTAACCGCGCCTCCCGCAGCCCCCAATATTTTCTCCAGCGCACTGCCGATACTGCTGTCGATTTCTTGCCGCTCCTCCTGTTTGCGGCGGCTGGTATCTCGTTCGATTTCTTCTACATTAATCTTCTCTGCCACAATTACCCGTTTTTCAGACGGCATAGCCGTAATGATGTAACGCAACAGGCGGGTTATGTTATAGGGACGCTGCTCCTCATCCTCACTCTTAAAGCCTGCTGAAAAATAAATCGGATTGACCGTAACGCCGGTAGCTTCCTGAATGCGCTTGCGTGTCGAACACACTTTCTCCTCCAAAAAGTTTTCCAAAGCGGCGTTCGGACGGCCGGCTTCCGCATCCCAATTCCGCCCTTTCATCGCCATATCGCACTGATTAATCGCAACCAGCAACCGGTCTGTACGGCCTTCCCCGCTCTTCTTCAATGTATTGATGATTACATTGTTAATCAGTTCGTACGATGTCCCCAAGTCCCTGGAACCGCCGTCAAGCAGCACCAAAACCAAGTCGATGACGGCTTTGCCGTTACTGTCTTTCTCCAGCAGCTTATTGATGATATTGCGCCGGTGCCGTTGGTCTGCCTTCTCTCCGTCACCCAAGCTCGGACTATCCCAAATCGTCATATTTTCCAATTCATATTTGGCAATATCCATAGTTTCAGGATCTACACCCACGCCTACTTTTGCGACTTCCTTTACCGCCCCATCACTCTTTCCCGTTGCCTGATCTATGCTGAACAAGGCATTGATGGTGGATGATTTGCCGCAACCGGTGGCTCCGGTAATCAAAATATTGACGTGCGTGTCCTGCAAGATCTTAACCGCCCGCTCCAAATCATGCCGTTCTTCCGAATTCAATTCTTTGTTGTTTAAAATATCTTTAAAGACATTAAGTAAGCTCATCATCTTTCCTTTATTTACTTGAGAATAAAACATCATCCATCCTTAGAATCAGATGGATGCTTCTGCCCAAACCAAGCCCGATTCTACCTTTCTTCGGGGGGCAAGCCTTCGGAAGGCTATGGATAAAAAATATCCTGTTTTGTTCACTAAAAAATGCCGTCTGAAGATTCTTGAGGCACAAAATAAGCCGATTTCACCGACCGCACTGTTTTTTGATTTTGTTGTTTTATCTTGAATCTGTTTGCCGCCGCATATTTTCAGACGGCATAACATAAAAAATCCCCAAGCATTGATTGCTTGGGGATTTTCAATAGTCCGAATTATTGGACTTTGATTTCTACATCAACACCGGCCGGCAAATCCAGCTTCATCAGCGCATCGGTAGTTTTATCGGTCCAATCCACGATGTCCATCAGGCGCAAGTGGGTACGGATTTCCAATTGTTCACGGGAAGTTTTGTTCACGTGCGGAGAACGCAAAATATTGAAACGCTCGATTTTGGTCGGCAAAGGAATCGGGCCTTTTACAACGGCACCGGTACGTTTTGCAGTTTCAACGATTTCTTGTGCAGAACGGTCAATCAGGGCGTAATCATAAGCTTTCAGGCGGATACGGATTTTTTGGTTTGCCATTTATCAATATCCTTCAATTAAGCGATAACAGAAGAAACCACGCCGGCACCCACGGTACGGCCGCCTTCGCGAATCGCAAAGCGCAGGCCTTCTTCCATAGCGATAGGCGCAATCAGTTCTACGGTGATGGTTACGTTCTCACCCGGCATTACCATTTCCACACCTTCTTCCAAAGTAACCGCGCCGGTTACGTCGGTGGTACGGAAGTAGAATTGGGGACGGTAGTTGGCGAAGAACGGGGTATGGCGGCCGCCCTCTTCTTTGCTCAATACGTACACTTCTGCTTTGAACTTGGTGTGCGGAGTGATGGTGCCGGGTTTGGCCAATACCTGACCGCGTTCCACATCTTCACGTTTGGTACCGCGCAGCAATACGCCTACGTTGTCGCCAGCCTGACCTTCATCCAGCAGTTTGCGGAACATTTCAACGCCGGTACAAGTGGTTTTTTGGGTTTCTTTCAGACCGACGATTTCAATCTCGTCGCCAACGTGGATGACACCGCGCTCTACACGGCCGGTTACTACGGTACCGCGGCCGGAGATAGAGAACACGTCTTCGATAGGCAGCAGGAACGGTTTGTCCACGGCACGCTCGGGAGTCGGGATGTAGCTGTCCAATGCGGCAGCCAGTTCGAAGATTTTTTCTTCGTAAGCGGCATCGCCTTCCAAGGCTTTCAGTGCGGAACCTTGTACGATCGGGCAGTCGTCGCCCGGGAAATCGTAGCTGGACAGCAGGTCGCGGATTTCCATTTCAACCAGTTCCAACAGTTCGGCATCGTCAACCATGTCGCATTTGTTCATGAACACGATGATGTAAGGTACGCCTACTTGGCGGGCCAGCAGGATGTGTTCGCGGGTTTGCGGCATAGGGCCGTCGGCAGCGGAACATACCAGGATTGCGCCGTCCATTTGTGCGGCACCGGTAATCATGTTTTTAACGTAGTCGGCGTGGCCCGGGCAGTCTACGTGTGCGTAGTGGCGGGTTTCGGTTTCGTATTCTACGTGTGAGGTATTGATGGTAATACCGCGGGCTTTTTCTTCGGGGGCGTTGTCGATTTGGTCGTAAGCTTTTGCAGCACCGCCGAATTTTTTAGCCAAAATAGTAGTCAAAGCAGCAGTCAGAGTGGTTTTACCATGGTCAACGTGACCGATGGTGCCAACGTTTACGTGCGGTTTGCTACGTTCAAATTTTTCCTTAGCCATGAGCTAATTCCTTTACATTAAAGATCGATTAAAGAACAGAGGTCGTCTGAAAAATCATTTCAGCCTTTCAGACGGCCTATTTGCCTGATTAGCCTTTACGGGCTTCAGTTACAGCAGCAGCTATGTGGGCAGGAGCTTCAGAATATTTCTTGAACTCCATAGAGTAAGTAGCGCGGCCTTGGGTTGCAGAACGCAGGTCGGTCGAGTAACCGAACATTTCTGCCAGAGGTACTTCGGCACGGACTTTCTTACCGCCGATACCGTCATCATCCATACCCAATACAACACCGCGACGGCGGTTCAAGTCGCCCATTACGTCGCCCATGTATTCTTCCGGGGTTTCCACTTCAACTGCCATAATCGGCTCAAGCAGGGCAGGATTGGCTTTACGCATACCTTCTTTGAAGGCTTGGGAAGCAGCCAATTCGAAGGCCAGTTGAGAAGAGTCGACATCGTGTGAAGAACCGAAAATCAAACGTACGCGCACGTCAACAACTGGGTAACCGGCAACGATACCATTAGGCAAAGTATCGCGGATACCTTTATCGACAGATGGAATGAATTCGCGAGGAATCACACCACCTTTAATTTCATCGATAAATTCGTAGCCTGCACCACCCGGTTCCATAGGTTCCATTTTAATCACAACGTGACCGTATTGACCTTTACCACCGGATTGTTTGGCGTGTTTGTATTCAGCTTCAACTTCTTTACGGATGGTTTCGCGGTAAGCCACTTGAGGCGCACCGATATTCGCTTCCACACCGAATTCACGTTTCATACGGTCTACAATAATTTCCAAGTGCAGCTCACCCATACCGGAAATAATGGTTTGACCGGACTCTTCGTCTGTACGGACACGGAAAGAAGGGTCTTCTTTAGCCAGACGGTTCAGGGCAATACCCATTTTCTCTTGGTCGGCTTTGGTTTTCGGCTCAACGGCAATATGGATTACCGGCTCAGGGAATTCCATGCGTTCCAAGATGATTGGTGCGCTTTCAGCACACAGGGTTTCACCGGTAGTAACGTCTTTCAGACCGATAGCAGCGGCGATGTCGCCAGCGCGTACTTCTTCGATTTCAGTACGGTCTGCAGCAGTCATTTGTACCAAACGGCCGATACGTTCACGAGTACCTTTTACTGGGTTCAATACGGTATCACCGGATTTCACAACGCCAGAGTAAACGCGGATAAAGGTCAATTGACCAACGTATTTGTCGTTCAACATTTTGAACGCCAATGCAGAGAATTTCTCTTCATCGCTGGCTTGACGGCTGTCGGCTTCTTCAGTGTTAGGATTAACACCTTGAACCGGAGGAATATCGGTAGGAGCAGGCAGCAATTCTACAACTGCGTCCAACATACGTTGAACACCTTTGTTTTTAAATGCAGAACCACACAACATCGGTTGGATTTCACCTGCCAGAGTACGTTGACGCAATGCACCTACGATTTCTTCCTCGGTCAGCTCATCGCCACCCAAGTATTTGTCCATCAATTCTTCGCTGGCTTCTGCTGCGGCTTCAATCATGTTTTGACGCCATTCCTCGGCAGTTTCAACCAATTCGGCGGGAATGTCGCCATAAGTAAAGGTCGTACCTTTATCGGCCTCATTCCAAATGATGGATTTCATTTTCAGCAGATCAACAACACCGGTGAAACTGTCTTCTGCACCAACTGGGATTACGATAGGTACAGGGTTTGCGCGCAAACGGGTTTTCATTTGCTCGACAACGCGGAAGAAGTTGGCACCTTGACGGTCCATCTTATTTACAAACGCCAAGCGCGGCACTTGGTATTTGTTGGCTTGCCGCCATACGGTTTCGGATTGAGGTTGAACACCACCCACCGCGCAGTAAACCATTACCGCACCATCCAATACACGCATAGAACGCTCTACCTCTACGGTAAAGTCAACGTGTCCCGGGGTGTCGATGATGTTGAAGCGGTGTTCAGGGAATTGTTTCGCCATACCAGACCAGTAGGAAGTTACGGCAGCAGAGGTAATGGTAATACCGCGCTCTTGCTCTTGTTCCATGTAGTCGGTAGTAGCCGCACCGTCATGCACTTCGCCTAATTTGTGGGTCAAACCGGTATAGAACAAAATACGTTCTGTGGTAGTGGTTTTACCCGCATCGATATGGGCGGAAATACCGATGTTGCGGTACAGGCTGATCGGGGTCTTACGAGCCATTTTATTAGCCTTTCAAAATTAGAAACGGAAGTGAGAGAATGCTTTGTTGGCTTCAGCCATGCGGTGTACTTCTTCACGTTTTTTCAACGCACCGCCGCGACCTTCGGACGCATCAATCAACTCGCCTGCCAAACGCAGGTCCATTGATTTCTCACCACGTTTACGGGCCGCATCGCGAACCCAGCGCATTGCAAGAGCCAGACGGCGTGAAGGACGAACCTCAACAGGAACTTGGTAGTTTGCACCACCTACACGGCGGCTTTTCACTTCCACGATAGGTTTGGCGTTTGCAATGGCTTCGTTGAATACTTCGATTGCTGCTTTGCCGGTTTTTTTCTCGATTTGCTCCAACGCACCGTAAACGATACGCTCGGCAACAGATTTTTTACCGTCAATCATCAATACGTTCATGAATTTAGTCAGCTCGACGCTGCCGAATTTAGGATCAGGCAACACATCGCGCTTGGGGACTTCTCTACGTCTTGGCATTTTAATTTCCTTTAATCTATTCAGTCGGGTCAATTCCCATGAATACCTAATAGAGTATTCACTTACTCGGCCGTTGTTCAGCTTAGGCGGCCGACGTGCCTATTTAAGTCCCTGTAATTATTTAGGACGCTTAGCACCGTATTTAGAACGGGCTTGTTTACGGTCTTTAACACCTGCAGTATCCAAGGAACCGCGTACAGTGTGGTAACGTACACCCGGCAAGTCTTTTACACGACCGCCGCGAATCAGTACGACGCTGTGCTCTTGCAGGTTGTGACCTTCACCGCCGATGTATGAAATCACTTCAAAACCGTTGGTCAGGCGAACTTTACATACTTTACGCAATGCAGAGTTAGGTTTTTTAGGGGTAGTCGTGTATACACGGGTGCATACGCCGCGTTTTTGCGGGCAGGCTTCCAGTGCAGGCACTTTGTTTACGTACACGGGCTTTTGACGGCCTTTGCGTACCAATTGGTTGATAGTTGGCATATTTTCTCGTCCTGTTGAGTTAAATACTTGCCGACACCATGTCGGCAAGAGTGGAATTATATTTTTATTGCAAGAGTTTAGTCAAGCAAACGGTAGAGAAAAGTTGGTATTTTGTATTTACTAAGAACTATTTAGCAACTAAGGTCGTCTGAAATGGATAAAGAGTTCTCAAACTCTGCGCTCCCTATTTCAAACGACCTTTATCAAAAATGAGTCGGTTCGCAACTCTTTGGAGCCACCCTTCCTACCGCACTTTTCACAACAACCCTGACAAGCCACACAGGTCGTCTGAAAAAGAAAACCGCAAGCTGTGTTGGCTTGCGGTTTTCTTTCAAACAAATATCCTACGGATTATTCATCTGCTGCTTCGATTTCGGAAGTTTCTTGCTCCGCTTCTTGCCATTGCTGGCGGCGGCTGCGGTGGTAGGTCAAACCGGTACCGGCAGGAATCAGACGACCTACAATTACGTTCTCTTTCAGGCCGCGCAACTCGTCTTGTTTGCCCATGATGGCGGCTTCAGTCAGAACGCGGGTCGTCTCTTGGAACGATGCGGCAGAAATGAAGCTGTCGGTTGACAAGGAGGCTTTGGTAATACCCAACAATACGTTTTCGTAACGTGCCGGTTCTTTGCCTTCTTCCAAAGCTTTTTCATTGGCTGTCATGACATCACCGCGTTCGACTTGCTCACCGGTAATGAATTCGGTTTCACCTGAATCGACAATATTCACACGACGCAGCATCTGACGGATGATGACTTCGATGTGTTTATCGGAAATCTTCACACCTTGCAGACGGTAAACCTCTTGCACTTCTTGAACGATATAACGCGCCAGTGCTTCGATACCTTGCAAACGCAGAATATCATGCGGATCAACAGCTCCGTCCACGATGGTTTCACCGCGGTTTACCACTTGACCGTCATGCACCAGAATTTGTTTCTCTTTAGAAATCAAAGTCTCGTATGCTACGCCGTCTACATCAGTGATAATCAGACGCTGTTTGCCTTTAGTCTCTTTACCGAATGAAACGGTACCGGTGATTTCTGCCAACATACCTGCATCTTTCGGCACGCGTGCTTCAAACAACTCGGCAACGCGTGGCAGACCACCGGTAATGTCGCGGGTTTTGGAAGAGGCTTGCGGGATACGCGCCAATACGTCGCCTTTACCGATTTCCTGACCTTCGCGTACGGTAATCACCGCACCAACGGGGAATGCCATCGAAACCGGAGTGGACGTACCGGGAATACAGATTTCCACGCCGTTTTCATCCAACAATTTTACAGTCGGACGCAGCAGTTTGGATGCGCTGCCGGAGCGGCGTTTACCGTCAATCACCACCAAAGTGGACAAACCGGTTACATCGTCAGTTTGTTTGGCAACGGTTACGCCCTCTTCCACGTTCTCGAATTTCACCATACCTGCGTGTTCGGTAATCATCGGACGGGTATGCGGATCCCAGGTTGCCAACGTTTGACCGGCTTTGATGGCTTCACCGTCTTGAACCATCAAGATAGCACCGTAAGGCACTTTGTGGCGCTCACGTTCACGGCCGATGTCATCATGGATAACGACTTCGCAAGAGCGACCGATGACAACCAATTCGCCTTTATTGTTGGCAACATAACGCATTTGGCTGCTGAATCGTGCCGTACCGTTGGATTTGGCTTCAACTTGGCTGGCTGCTGCCGCACGGGATGCCGCACCACCGATGTGGAACGTACGCATGGTCAACTGAGTACCCGGCTCACCGATAGACTGAGCGGCAATTACGCCGACTGCCTCACCGGCATTGACCAGTTTGCCGCGTGCCAAGTCGCGACCATAACAGTGCGCACACAAGCCATGGCGGGTTTTACAAGTAATCGGTGTACGGACTTTGACTTCATCGACACCGGATTGGTCAATCATATCCACCAGTTTTTCAGTCAACAACGTGCCTGCTTCAACCAATGTTTCGCCACTTGACGGATCAACAACGTCAGACGCGGTAACACGACCCAAAATACGATCGCGCAATGCTTCAATCACATCACCGCCTTGTACCACTGCCTTCATGACAAAGCCGTCTGAAGTACCGCAATCGTCTTCAACAACGACCAAATCTTGAGTTACGTCTACCAGACGACGGGTCAGGTAACCGGAGTTCGCGGTTTTCAATGCGGTATCCGCCAAACCCTTACGCGCACCGTGAGTCGCAATAAAGTATTGCAATACGGTCAAACCTTCGCGGAAGTTTGAGGTAATCGGCGTTTCAATAATCGAGCCGTCAGGTTTGGCCATCAAACCACGCATACCGGACAACTGTTTAATCTGAGCCGCAGAACCACGAGCACCAGAGTCAGCCATCATGTAAATAGAGTTGAAGGATTCTTGGTCAACTTCGTTGCCGTCACGGTCGACGACTTTTTGTTTGGACAAGTTATCCATCATCGCTTTAGCGATTTTATCGCCGGCACGACCCCAAATATCGACCACTTTGTTGTAACGTTCGCCGTTGGTTACCAAACCTTGACGGTATTGGTCTTCGATTTCTTTAACTTCGGCATTAGCTTCAGCCAGCAAGGCTGCTTTTTCTTTCGGAATTTCCATATCGTCAACCGCAATGGAAATACCGCCTTTTGCCGCAAAACCGAAACCGGTGTACATCAGGTGGTCAGCAAAGATAACCGTATCGCGCAAGCCGCACAGACGGAATGATGCGTTAATCAGTTTAGAAATTTCTTTTTTCTTCAGCGCTTTGTTGATGTACTCGAACGGCAGGCCTTTAGGCAAGATTTCGCTCAACAATGCACGGCCGACGGTTGTTTCATAACGGTTAACGACAGGCTCAAACTCACCTGCTTCGTTTTTCACCCATTCACGCAGACGTACGGTAATTTTCGTACCCAGTTCAACCTGTTTGGTATGGTATGCACGATGCACTTCTTTCACATCAGCAAACAGGCTGCCTTCGCCTTTGGCATTGATACGGTCGCGGGTCATGTAGTACAGACCCAATACGATATCTTGAGAAGGTACGATAATTGGTTCGCCGTTGGCTGGAGACAATACGTTGTTTGAAGCCAGCATCAGGGTGCGCGCTTCCATTTGCGCTTCCAAGCTCAATGGAACGTGTACCGCCATTTGGTCACCGTCAAAGTCGGCGTTAAATGCGGCACACACCAATGGGTGCAACTGAATGGCTTTACCTTCAATCAGGATAGGTTCAAACGCTTGAATACCCAAACGGTGCAGGGTCGGCGCACGGTTCAGCATAATCGGATGTTCGCGAATGACTTCTTCCAAGATGTCCCATACTTCAGGTACTTCTTGTTCTACCAATTTTTTCGCTGCTTTAACGGTGGAAGCCAGACCTTGTTTTTCCAGTTTATGGAAAATGAACGGTTTGAACAGTTCCAACGCCATTTTTTTCGGCAGACCGCATTGGTGCAGGCGCAGGTATGGGCCTACGGTAATCACGGAACGACCTGAATAGTCCACACGTTTACCCAGCAGGTTTTGACGGAAACGGCCGCCTTTACCTTTAATCATATCTGCCAATGATTTCAACGGACGTTTGTTGGCACCGGTCATGGCTTTACCGCGACGGCCGTTATCCAACAGAGAGTCAACTGCTTCTTGCAACATACGTTTTTCGTTGCGGACGATAATGTCGGGCGCATGCAGTTCCAACAGACGTTTCAGACGGTTGTTGCGGTTGATGACGCGGCGGTACAAATCGTTCAAATCGGAAGTGGCAAAACGACCGCCATCCAACGGAACCAACGGACGCAGATCAGGTGGCAATACTGGCAGCACATCCATAATCATCCATTCCAGTTTCATACCGGAACGGTGGAAGGCTTCCAATACTTTCAAACGTTTGGCGATTTTTTTAATTTTGGTATCAGAACCGGTCGACTCAAGCTCTTGGCGCAGGATTTCGATTTCGCCTGCCACATCCAAGGTGCGCAACAATTCGCGGATACCTTCCGCACCCATTTTGGCATCGAAATCGTCGCCGTATTCGTCCAGTTTGTTGTAGTAATCGTCTTCAGTCAGCAATTGACGACGTTGCAACGGAGTCATACCGGGATCGGTTACCACAAATGCTTCAAAGTACAATACGCGTTCGATGTCGCGCAAAGTCATGTCCAGTACCATACCCAAGCGGGAAGGCAAGGATTTTAAGAACCAAATGTGTGCGACGGGTGCTGCCAATTCAATGTGGCCCATGCGTTCGCGGCGCACTTTGGACAGAGTCACTTCTACGCCACATTTTTCACAGGTTACGCCTTTAAATTTCAAGCGTTTGTATTTACCGCACAAACATTCATAGTCTTTGACTGGGCCAAAGATTTTAGCGCAGAACAAACCGTCGCGCTCAGGTTTGAACGTACGGTAGTTGATGGTTTCAGGTTTTTTAACTTCGCCGTAAGACCATGAGCGGATGGTTTCGGGAGAGGCAATACCGATTTTGATGGCATCAAACTCTTCTTCCATGCCGGCAGTTTGCAACGGATTAAATAAGTTCAACAAATTCATTTTTGCTCCTTAAAGGAAGTATTTTTACCGCGTGGCGGATTTTCGATATTTGGAAACAGTACGTTGCGGTTTCAGACGACCTGATATGTTCAGATTCCGATTCATTCTTATTCTGCAACCGCTTTTTCAGACGACCTAAAGAGGTCGTCTGAAAACTTCTGTTTAGTAACGTTCCAAATCGATATCCAAGCCCAATGAGCGAATCTCTTTAACCAATACGTTGAAGGACTCAGGCATACCGGCATCGATTTTGTGTTCGCCTTTAACGATATTTTCGTACATTTTGGTACGGCCGTTCACATCGTCAGACTTCACAGTCAACATCTCTTGCAGCGTGTAGGCTGCGCCGTATGCTTCCAGTGCCCAAACCTCCATCTCGCCGAAACGTTGACCGCCGAATTGGGCTTTACCGCCCAGAGGCTGCTGGGTAACCAGACTGTATGGACCGGTAGAACGGGCATGCATTTTTTCGTCAACCAAGTGGTGCAGTTTCAGATAGTGCATCACACCGACTGTAACCTTGCGGTCAAATGCTTCGCCTGAACGGCCGTCATACAGCGTAATTTGGGTCTTGCTGTCGTTAAAGCCCAGTTTTTCAACCTCAGGATCGTCGCTCGGATAAGCCAAGTTCAACATTTCGCGGATTTCAGACTCTTTCGCACCGTCGAATACAGGAGAGGCGAAAGATGCACCTTTACGCAGATTGGAAGCCAATTCGATGATTTCTTCATCTGTCAGGCTGTCCAAATCTTCTTTCTTACCGCTGCCGTTGTAGAGTTTGTTCAAGAACTCGCGCAACTCGCCTGCTTTGCGTTGCTCTTTCAGCATACGGTCGATGCGTTCGCCGATACCTTTTGCCGCCCAACCCAAGTGAACTTCCAAAATCTGACCGATGTTCATACGGGAAGGTACGCCCAATGGGTTCAGTACGATGTCCACAGGACGACCGTCCGCCATGTACGGCATGTCTTCCACAGGCAGAATGCGCGATACCACACCTTTGTTACCGTGGCGACCCGCCATTTTGTCACCGGCTTGCAGACGGCGTTTGATGGCGATAAAGACTTTCACCATTTTTTGTACGCCAGGCTGCAATTCGTCGCCTTGGGTCAGTTTTTTCTTCTTAATTTCGTACAACTCGTCCGCTTCTTCGCGTTTTTGTTGCAGGCTCACTTTAATCAGTTCCAACTGCTTGGCCAAATCTTCATCGGTCAGACGGATATCGAACCAATCGTGTCTGCTCGGCAGACCCGCCAGATATTCGGTCGTGATTTCGCTGCCTTTGGCCAGCTTCATCGGACCGCCGTTGGCTTTCTGACCGACAATCATACGCTCGATACGGTCGAATGCGTCGTTGTCAAAAATACGCAATTGGTCGTTCAAATCCAAACGGTAGCGTTTCAATTCGGAATCGATAATGGATTGGGCGCGTTTGTCGCGTTGGATGCCTTCGCGGGTAAAGACTTGAACGTCGATAACCGTACCGCTCATACCGGTAGGCATACGCAGCGAAGTGTCTTTCACGTCGGATGCTTTTTCGCCGAAGATGGCGCGCAGCAGTTTTTCTTCCGGCGTCAGCTGGGTTTCGCCTTTAGGCGTTACTTTGCCTACCAACACATCGCCGGCTTCTACTTCCGCACCGATGTAAACGATACCGGATTCGTCCAAACGGTTTTGCATACGCTCGGACAAGTTCGGAATATCGCGGGTAATGTCTTCCGCACCCAGCTTGGTATCGCGGGCAACGACATTCAATTCCTCAATGTGAATCGAAGTATAGCGGTCGTCCGCAGCCACTTTTTCGGAAATCAGAATCGAGTCTTCGTAGTTGTAACCGTTCCACGGCATGAAGGCGATGGTCATATTCTGACCCAAAGCCAATTCACCCAAATCGGTGGACGCGCCGTCGGCCACCAAATCGCCGCGCTGCAACACATCTCCGGCTTTGACGGCCGGACGTTGGTTGATGTTGGTAGATTGGTTGGAACGGGTGAATTTGACCAAGTTGTAAATATCGACACCCACTTCGCCGGCAGTCGCTTCGTCGTCATGGACACGGATCACAACGCGGTTGGCATCGACATACTCGACCACGCCGCCTCGGCGGGCAACGATTGCAGTAGCAGAGTCAACGGCAACGGAACGCTCGATACCGGTACCGACCATCGGTTTTTCAGGACGCAGGCAAGGCACTGCCTGACGTTGCATATTCGCACCCATCAATGCGCGGTTCGCGTCATCGTGTTCCAAGAACGGAATCAGGGATGCCGCAACGGATACCACCTGGCCGGTTGCCACGTCCATATATTGAACGCGGTCAGGCGTTGCCATAATGGTTTCGCCTTTTTCACGACAAGTAACCAAGTCGCCAATCAGATTGCCGTCTTTGTCCAAATCGGCATTCGCCTGTGCAATCACATAGCGGCCTTCTTCGATGGCAGACAAGTAATCGATTTCCTCGGTTACTTTGCCGTCGATAACGCGACGGTAAGGCGTTTCCAAGAAACCGTAATCATTGGTACGCGCGTAAACGGACAATGAGTTGATCAAACCGATGTTCGGACCTTCAGGCGTTTCAATCGGACATACGCGGCCGTAGTGGGTCGGATGCACGTCCCGCACCTCGAAGCCTGCACGTTCGCGGGTCAAACCGCCCGGACCCAATGCGGATACACGGCGTTTATGGGTTACTTCAGACAAGGGATTGGTCTGATCCATAAACTGACTCAATTGGCTGGAGCCGAAGAATTCTTTGATGGCGGCAGAAACAGGTTTCGCATTAATCAAGTCGTGCGGCATCAAGTTTTCGGATTCCGCCTGATTCAAACGCTCTTTAACGGCACGTTCCACACGGGCCAAACCGCTGCGGAATTGGTTTTCAGTCAACTCACCCACAGAACGAACACGACGATTACCCAAGTGGTCAATATCGTCTACTTCGCCATGACCGTTACGCAGCTCGACCAAAGTCGCAATCGAGGCGACAATATCTTCGACGCTCAGGACATAGCCGCCTTTTTCGGCAGCACCGGCAAACGTTTCGTTCAACAGGCGGCCGTACCAAGAGTTTTGTTGCGCTTCGGACAGTTTTTGTTCGTATGTGCGCGTATTAAATTTCATACGGCCTACGCGGGACAAATCGTAGCTGTCTTCACTGAAGAACAAGCGGTTAAACAATTGCTCGACCGCCTCTTCGGTAGGCGGTTCGCCCGGACGCATCATACGGTAAATCGCGACACGCGCCGCCTGCCGGCCGGCAGTCTCATCCGTGCGCAAAGTGTTGGAGATATAAGCACCCTGATCCAGCTCATTGATATAAAGGGTCGTAATTTCTTTTACGCCGTTGATATCAAATTTGGCCAACAACTCTTCTGTAATTTCATCATTGGCAGAAGCCAATACCTCGCCGGTTTCCGAATCAATCAAATCGGCAGCCAATGCTTTGCCCAGCAGGCTTTCCGGTTCTACATCCAAACGGGTCAGGCCTGCATTGGCAATATCACGGATATTTTTCGCAGTAATGCGCTTACCTTTGGCAACCAATACGTTGCCTTCTTTATCCAAGATATCGACTTTGGCAGTTTCGCCTTTCAGACGGCCTGCGACCAAATCGGTTTGAACACCGTTTGAAGACAAATAGAACGTTTCTTTGTCGTAGAAAATATCCAAGATTTGCTCATTGCCGTAGCCCAAAGCCTTCAACAAAATCGTTACCGGCATTTTACGGCGGCGGTCGATACGGAAATACAGCAAATCTTTCGGGTCAAATTCAAAATCCAACCATGAACCGCGGTAGGGAATGATACGGGCTGAGAATAACAACTTGCCGGAAGAGTGCGTCTTACCTTTGTCATGCTCGAAAAACACGCCGGGCGAACGGTGCAACTGGGAAACAATCACACGCTCTGTGCCGTTAATCACAAAAGAACCGCTCGGGGTCATCAACGGAATTTCACCCATATACACTTCGTTTTCACGAACTTCTTTTACCGTCGGTTTAGATGCTTCCTTATCCAAAATCACCAAACGGATACGCGCGCGCAAGGGGGCTGCATAAGTGATTCCGCGCAACTGACATTCAGGAATATCGAACAAAGGCTCGCCCAATGTGTAATGCACAAACTCCAATCGCGCATAACCGTTATGGCTCACAATCGGGAAAATAGAATTAAATGCCGCCTGCAGACCGTCATCGGTACGTTTGTCAAAAGCATTTTCCAGTTGCAAAAATTTCGCATAAGAATCAATTTGGGTTGCCAGCAGGAAAGGAACTTCCAAAACATTTTCCCGCTTTGCAAAACTCTTACGGATACGTTTTTTCTCGGTAAACGAATAGCTCATATACACTCCGAAAAGCAATTTTCAATAATAGGCCGTCTGAAAACAACGGTACGCATCAATCTGATATTTACATTTATTTGCAATGATTTGATAAAGACTATGCAAATAAATGTAAACAATACTTAATGCTTATTTTAAGAAGCAAAATAAGGCTGGCAGAAAACTGCCAGCCTTCATAAGAAGCATCAAATTATTTGATTTCGACTTTAGCGCCAGCTTCTTCCAGTTGTTTTTGGATGTCTTCAGCTTCAGCTTTAGAAACACCCTCTTTAATGGTTTTAGGTGCGCCGTCAACGATGTCTTTAGCTTCTTTCAGACCCAAACCGGTAATTGCGCGGACTACTTTAATCACGCCGACTTTTTGATCGCCGGCAGAAGCCAATACTACGTCAAACTCAGTTTTTTCTTCAGCGGCAGCAGCAGGACCAGCAGAACTTGCAACAGCAACAGCAGCAGCAGAAACGCCGAATTTTTCTTCAAAAGCTTTAACCAAGTCGTTTAATTCCATTACGGTCAAAGAACCAACGGCTTCCAAAATGTCTTCTTTAGTAATAGCCATGCTATTTATACTCCAAATATTGTATTAAAAAATAATTGATTAAATGAAACAAAATCGATTAAGCGGCTTCTTCGCCGGCTTTTTTCTCTGCCAAAGCAGCCAAACCGCGCGCAAAGCCAGATACAGGGGCTTGCATAACGAACAACAGTTTGGACAACAGCTCTTCGCGACTTGGAATAGAAGCCAACTCAGCAACCTGAGCAGCGTTCATTACTTCGCCATTGTAAGAACCGGCTTTAACGACAATTTTGTCATCTTTTTTCGCGAATTGGTGCAGCACTTTAGCGGCAGCAACAGCATCTTCAGAAGCAGCGTAAACCAACGGACCGACCATTTGATCGGCCAATTCTGCGAATGAAGTACCTTTCACCGCGCGACGAGCCAGAGTATTTTTCAGAACGCGCAAGTAAACGCCTTCTTTACGCGCATTCGCACGAAGCTCAGTCATACTGGAAACACTGATACCGCGATATTCAGCGACTACGAGGGTTTGAGCGTTAGCAATTGCCGCGCTAATTTCCTCGACTGCCACTTTCTTGGTTTCAATATTGAGACTCAAGGTCTACCTCCCACTGTTTATAAACAGGATACCGAAACGATATCCCACCAGCGCGGTAACCTAAAAAGACATCTTACAAGCAATCTTGCAATGTGTTTCAGGACTACCGTCTGCGTAGGGCAGTTACGATTAAATCTTACGATCCCTACGGTCTTGGACATCTACTTAATTTTAAGTAGCCCAAATTCAGGTAATCCAAAAGACCGGATTACCTGAAAATTTCTTAGTTGTTCACGCTTGCAGTATCAACGCGAACACCCAAACCCATAGTGCTGGATACAGCAACTTTTTTCAGGTACTGACCTTTAGCAGCAGCAGGTTTGGCTTTAACGATAGCATCCAGCAACGCATTGAAGTTTTCTTTCAAGTCAGCTTCAGCGAAAGAAGCACGACCGATGGTTGCATGAACAATACCGGCTTTATCTGTACGGTATTGTACTTGACCTGCTTTTGCATTTTTAACTGCTTCAGCAACGTTAGGAGTAACCGTACCTACTTTAGGGTTCGGCATCAGACCACGAGGACCCAAAATAGTACCCAACTGACCAACAATACGCATTGCATCAGGAGAAGCAATAACAACGTCAAAGTTCAAGTTACCGGCTTTAATTTCAGCTGCCAGATCTTCAAAACCGACAATATCCGCACCAGCTTCTTTAGCAGCATCTGCATTTGCACCTTGAGTAAATACAGCCACACGGGTTGTTTTACCGGTACCTTTGGGCAGAACAACTGAACCACGGATAACTTGGTCAGATTTACGAGGATCAACACCCAAGTTGAAAGATACATCGACAGATTCGTCAAATTTAGCAGTAGCAGCTTTTTTAACCAAAGCAATTGCTTCGTCGATTGCGTACAGTTTGTTAGCTTCAACAGAAGAGCGCAGAGCTTTCAAGCGTTTAGATACTTTAGCCATTATACAACACCCTCCACATCCAAACCCATTGAGCGAGCAGAGCCGGCAATAGTACGGACAGCCGCATCCAAATCAGCAGCAGTCAAATCAGGCTCTTTAGTTTTAGCAATTTCTTCCAACTGGGCGCGGGTCAGTTTGCCCACTTTGTTAGTCAGAGGATTAGAACTACCTTTTTGCAAACCGGCAGCTTTTTTCAACAAAATAGAAGCCGGCGGGGTTTTCATCACAAAAGTGAATGATTTATCTGCAAATGCAGTAATAACAACCGGAATCGGCAAACCAGGTTCCATACCTTGGGTTGCAGCATTAAATGCCTTACAAAATTCCATAATATTCAGACCACGTTGACCCAAGGCAGGACCAACTGGGGGAGATGGATTGGCTTTACCTGCAGGAATTTGCAGTTTGATGTAGCCGATAATTTTCTTTGCCACTTTTATAGGACTCCTAGAAACGGGTATAACGCGGAACCATTTCCGCTCCCCAAATTAATTTTTAATTTTATCGTTTTAATACTTATTTTTCAAGTATAAAATTAGTTAATCTTCTCAACCTGCCCAAACTCCAGCTCGACAGGCGTTTCACGACCAAATATCTGAACAGATACACGCAACTTGTTCCGCTCATAATTAACTTCATCTACAACACCATTAAAATCAGCAAACGGCCCCTCATTCACACGTATCTGCTGACCGACTTCAAACTCAACTTTTGGTTTGGGTTTCTCAGATCCCGTTTGAACCTGTTGCAAAATAATTTCAGCTTCTCTTTGACTGATAGGCATGGGTTTATTGGCCGTTCCTCCGATAAACCCGGAAACACGGGGCGTACTCTTTACAAGATACCAAGAGTCATCTGTCATTTCCATTTCCACCAATACATACCCCGGATATGACTTCCTTTCACTAATAGTCTTACGACCATTGCGAATATCAACAACTTTCTCTACAGGTACCAAGATTTGTCCGAAATAATCTCCCATCTCTTCACGGGCAATTCGCTCTTCCAATGTTCGTTGGACATTCTTCTCAAACCCCGAATACGCCTGTACAACATACCATTTTTTCGACATCTCAACCTTCCCTTCTCAGCAATACATCAAAAAATAACCATGAAATTGCTGTATCTGCCGCATAGATGAATATGGAAAGCACAGCAACAAACACTATAACAAATACAGTCATTCTGACAGCATCTTCACGCTTAGGCCAAACCACCTTTTTGAATTCGGACCAAGAGTTTGAGAAATATGCAAAAAAACCCTCCTTACCGGGATTAGATGCAGATTCTTTACCTTGAACAACCGGCTGATCCACTTTAACGTTCTTTTTTTCAGGCGTATGCTCTGTCATATTATTTATCCATCATAGCATCTGTCTATTCTCAATCCATGCAAATGGCAAGAGAGTTTACTAAATAACAAATACAAAAAAATTAACCGACACAAGGCCGGTTAATTTTTTATTTGGCAGGCCAAGAGGGTCTCGAACCCCCAACCCTCGGTTTTGGAGACCGATACTCTACCAATTGAGCTATTGGCCTCTAAACTTAAGCAATTACAGAAGAAACCACGCCGGCACCCACGGTACGGCCGCCTTCGCGAATCGCAAAGCGCAAACCCTCTTCCATAGCGATAGGCGCAATCAGTTCTACGGTAATGGTTACGTTCTCACCGGGCATTACCATTTCCACGCCTTCTTCCAAAGTAACCGCACCGGTTACGTCGGTGGTACGGAAGTAGAATTGCGGACGGTAGTTGGCGAAGAACGGGGTATGGCGGCCGCCCTCTTCTTTGCTCAATACGTACACTTCTGCTTTGAACTTGGTGTGCGGAGTGATGGTACCCGGTTTGGCCAATACCTGACCGCGTTCCACTTCTTCACGTTTGGTACCGCGCAGCAATACGCCTACGTTGTCGCCTGCCTGACCTTCGTCCAGCAGTTTGCGGAACATCTCGACACCGGTACAGGTGGTTTTTTGGGTTTCTTTCAGACCGACGATTTCGATCTCGTCGCCAACGTGGATGACACCGCGCTCTACACGGCCGGTTACTACGGTACCGCGGCCGGAGATGGAGAATACGTCTTCGATAGGCAGCAGGAACGGTTTGTCCACGGCACGCTCGGGAGTCGGGATGTAGCTGTCCAATGCGGCAGCCAGTTCGAAGATTTTTTCTTCATAACCAGCGTCACCTTCCAAAGCTTTCAGTGCGGAACCTTGTACGATTGGGCAGTCGTCGCCTGGGAAGTCGTAGCTGGACAGCAGGTCGCGGATTTCCATTTCAACCAGTTCCAACAGCTCGGCATCGTCGACCATATCGCATTTGTTCATGAATACGATGATGTAAGGTACGCCTACTTGGCGGGCCAACAGGATGTGTTCGCGGGTTTGCGGCATAGGGCCGTCGGCGGCGGAACATACCAAAATCGCGCCGTCCATTTGTGCGGCACCGGTAATCATGTTTTTAACGTAGTCGGCGTGACCCGGGCAGTCTACGTGTGCGTAGTGGCGGGTTTCGGTTTCGTATTCTACGTGTGAGGTATTGATGGTAATACCGCGGGCTTTTTCTTCGGGGGCGTTGTCGATTTGGTCGTAAGCTTTTGCAGCACCGCCGAATTTTTTAGCCAAAATAGTAGTCAAAGCAGCAGTCAGGGTGGTTTTACCATGGTCAACGTGACCGATGGTGCCAACGTTTACGTGCGGTTTGCTACGTTCGAATTTTTCCTTAGCCATGGCAATTTCCTATAAGCTTTTAAAAAAGGATGGTTGAATCAGATGGTGCCCATGGGCAGATTTGAACTGCCGACCTCTCCCTTACCAAGGGAGTGCTCTACCCCTGAGCTACATGGGCCTAATTGTTTGGAGCGGGTGAAGGGAATCGAACCCTCACCGTAAGCTTGGAAGGCTTCTGCTCTACCATTGAGCTACACCCGCATTACTCGCTACTGCCCCAAGTAAGAATTTTGGTGGAGGGAGAAGGATTCGAACCTTCGAAGCTTTCGCAACAGATTTACAGTCTGCCCCCTTTGGCCGCTCGGGAATCCCTCCAAAAGAGAACGCTAGTTTATTAGCGGCTTGCTTTTCCGTCAAGTTTTTTTTTGATTTTATTTCAAAACAGACATAATTTGATGTTTTAAAGAAGAATTTATTTAAACTGGATAATCTTTTCGTATTTCGCCATCAACTCGTCATGCGTTTCGGGATGTTCTTCGTCAATCAGGATGCAGTCCACCGGGCAAACCTGCTGGCACTGCGGTTCATCGTAGTGTCCGACGCACTGCGTGCAGAGGTTGGGGTTGATTTCGTAAATTTCCTCGCCTTGCGAGATGGCATCATTGGGGCATTCGGGTTCGCATACGTCGCAGTTGATGCACTCGTCGGTAATAAAAAGCGACATTTCTTTTCCTTTTACACTAAATTATCAAAACCGGTCGGGCGCGGATTATAGCACAAGGTTTTTTTGAACCGGACGGTTGCAAACGAATGTTTACAACTCGGAAATGATTATCAAAGCGCATATTATTCAGCCACTTGGAAAACCCTTAATTCAAATGTACTCTGCCCCGATTTCCCCTCTCTATATTCCGTCAGCCAATCGGGAATATCCGGCAGCGTACCCGCCTCGAGATAGACGAATGCCTCGGAGTTCAGGCACGGCTTCAAGGCATCGAACAGGATTTGCCAGTCCTGCCATGCAAACGGCGGGTCGAGAAAGACGACATCAAACTGTTCGGATGCGGTCTTCAAATATGCGATGCCGTCTGAAAAGACGATTTGCACCTGCCTCAAACCCAGTTCGCGACTGTTTTTCTGCAAGGTCTGCACGGTTTGGCGGTTGTTATCCGAAATCAGCACGCGTTTGGCGTTGCGCGAAGCGGCTTCCATACCGAGTGCGCCGCTGCCTCCGAAGAGATCCAAAACCGTTTTACCCGTCAAATCCTGTCCCAGCCAGTTAAACAGCTTTTCACGCACGCTGTCGGGTGTCGGACGCAGACCGTCGGCGGATGCAAAACTCAATTTCCTGCCCCGACATTGCCCGCCGATAATGCGTACCCGGTTGCTGTGTTTGGTATGTTTACCTGCCGCCATAATCAAAAACCTGTAAGTTCAAACAGTATTATACAAGACCTGTCAAAGAATATGCCGTCTGAAAACTTTTTTCAGACGGCATATCTGTTTAAACGGTTTCGGTCAGCTTGCGGAGCAGCTCGATTTCTTTGTCTTTTTGTTCCAACATCTCTTTGTAGTGTTTCAATTCCATTTTTAACAAATCCAGCTTTACCGATGCATCCTGAGCGGTATAGATTGCAAATTCCCCACTGTTGGTATCCACATCGTTAATCTACAACACCATCCCGCCGCCGCCCGATTTGAGCAAGTCCCACATATCGATTTTGAAAATCTGAGCCAACTGCTCCAAACGCGGGATATTTAACTGCGTTTCGCCCCGTTCGATTTTGGCATACCCGCCTGCCGACATCGCCAGCTTTTCCGCCATATCCTCCTGGGACCATTTATTCAATTCGCGCATCAGGCGGATTTTTTCGTGGGTTTCCATAAGCTGAACTTTCTGTATAGATGGTTGAATTATTGGGATAGATTTTAAACTTCTTCTGGCTGGTTAGGCAATTAACTATTAGATAAGATTTTTTCCTTTTTACAAAAAAAGGGAAAACATGGAATTCCTATCTCTTCACCCTTGGTGGTCTTTTTTTATTATATTAACTATTATCCTTAGCTATATTGGATTCTGTGCACATCTCCACATTCAAAATAGGGCAGTTTTCTTTTATAGCTATCGGGATGTAACTATTATTTTCTTGACACCTGTCATCCTCATCGCTCTAAGTTATTTAATTAAAAATAAAGAAATCCTGTCAGCTTGTATCTTATGTATAACTCTTATTGCATTTTCATGGGCATGGATTATAACCTATCGATCTAATACTAAAAGGTTTTTTCTTTCCTTATTGATAGTATGGGGAAAATTGTTATTAAGTACTATTGTTTGGGCAATTCTCGCCATATCACTTGGCTTAGCTGTAATAACAGGGAACAGCAAGCGTAAAAAATATGAACGACGTGACCGTCATGCTGAACGTAATGAAAAAGCTTTTATAGGTGCGCTATTAGTAGGTTTCGAATTATCAAGAAATTTATTGAATTTATGTTGCCTACACAAGGATTTTTCCACCCCATCTAAAAACATTGAAGTCAATCGCTCTTAAATTTTAAAAGGAAGAGTTCATGATGAAGGATTTGAATTTGAGCAACAGTCTGTTCAAAGGCTACAATGACAAACATGGTTTAATGATTTGTGGGTATGAATGGGGTTGGAGTAAAGCCGATGAGGCTGCTTATGTAGCAGGTGAATACAAACTCCCTGAAAACAAAATCGACCATACATTTGCAAACAAATCCCTCTATTTCGGAGAGCAGGCAAAAAAGTGGCGTTACGACAATACGATAAAAAATTGGTTTGAAATGTGGGGACACCCCTTAGACGAAAATGGATTGGGCGGTGCATTTGAAAAATCCCTGGTTCAAACCAACTGGGCTGCTACACAGGGCAACACTATCGACAATCCAGACAAGTTCACACAACCCGAGCACATCGATAATTTTCTCTACCACATCGAAAAACTGCGTCCGAAAGTCATCCTCTTCATGGGCAGCAGGTTGGCGGATTTTCTGAACAACCAAAATGTACTGCCACGCTTCGAGCAGTTGGTCGGTAAGCAGACCAAACCGCTGGAGACGGTGCAAAAAGAATTTGACGGTACACGTTTCAATGTCAAATTCCAATCGTTTGAAGATTGCGAAGTCGTCTGCTTTCCCCATCCCAGTGCCAGTCGCGGTCTATCTTACGATTACATCGCCTTGTTTGCGCCTGAAATGAACCGGATTTTATCGGACTTTAAAACGACACGCGGATTCAAATAAACCAATCACAGAAAAGTAAAGGTCGTCTGAAAATTTTTCAGACGACCTTTTCTCTTTCAAACCAACCTAATCTCACTCTTTCGGTGCAGGCGGTTCGATTTGTTCTTTCCAGCCGCATTCTTTTTGCGGGCAGACTTTTTCCACTCCCCAGCGTTTGGTGGTTTTGATGGTCAAGACCGGCCAATGGCAGTTCGGGCATTCTTCGGCGACGGGCGGGTTCCAGGTGGCGTAGTTGCAGTCAGGATAGGTGCTGCAACTGTAAAACAGTTTGCCGTAGCGGGATTTGCGCTCGACGAGGTTGCCTTTTTTACATTGCGGGCATTGGACGCCGGTGTCTTTCGGTTTTTCCAGCGGCTCAACGTGTTTGCATTTAGGGTAGTTGGCGCAGCCAATGAATTTGCTGCCGGTACGGCTGTATTTGTACACCAGCCGTCCGCCGCATTTGGGGCATTCGCGCCCGTCGAGTTCGGCCTGTTCGGCTTCCGCTTTGGCGATGCGCTCGGCTGCTTCTTCGGCGGTTTCGTTGACGTTGCGCGTGTAGCTGCATTCAGGATAGCCGGCACACGCAACGAAACGGCCCATTTTGCCGAATTTGATTTGCAGTTTGTGTTCGCCGCATTTCGGGCAGGTTTCGTCGAGTTCCTGAGTGGTGAATTTGGCGCGTTCGATGCCTTCTTTTTCTTCCACTTGCTTGATGAACGGTTTCCAGAATTTGTCCATCACGGGAATCCAGCGGCGTTTGCCGTCGGCGATTTCGTCGAGCTGGTCTTCGAGTTTGGCGGTGAAGTGGTAGTCGACGTATTGGGCGAAGTGTTCGGTCAAGAATTTGTTGACGATGTCGCCTGTGTCGGTGGGCATGAAGCGTTTTTGCTCAAGGGTAACGTATTCGCGGTCTTTGAGCGTGGAGATGATGCTGGCGTAGGTCGAGGGGCGGCCGATGCCGTATTCTTCGAGGGCTTTAACCAATGTAGCTTCGTTGTAGCGCGGCGGCGGGGTGGTGAAGTGTTGCTCGCCGTAGAGTTTGTCTACGGGCAATTTATCGCCTTCGCTCATTTCGGGCAGTTTTTTGCTGTCTTCGCTCTCTTCGTCGTCGCTGCTTTCTTCATAAACGCTCAAAAAGCCTGCGAAAGTTTGCACTTGTCCGGTTACGCGGAACACGCCTTTGCCGACGGTAATATCGACGGTGGTTTGGTCAAATTTGGCGGGCGTCATCTGACAGGCGACGGTGCGCTGCCAAATCATTTGATACAGTTTGAACTGGTCTGCGCTCAGGAAGGGTTTGACGCTTTCAGGCGTGCGGTACACGGAAGTCGGACGGATGGCTTCGTGCGCTTCTTGGGCGTTTTTGGATTTGGTTTTGTATTGTTTGGCGGCACTCGGCAGATATTCTTTGCCGATTTTGTTTTCGATGTAATGGCGGATTTCGGTTAAGGCTTCATCCGCCAAGTTCACGCTGTCGGTACGCATATAGGTAATCAGACCGATCGCGCCCTGCCCTACGTCTATACCTTCGTAAAGCTGCTGGGCGGTACGCATCGTGCGGTCGGTGGTGAAGCCGAGTTTGCGCACGGCATCCTGCTGCATGGTAGAAGTGGTGAACGGCGCGGCGGGATTGCGGCTGCGCTTTTTCTTTTCGATGGCGGTAACGACTGCCTCTTTGCCTTCGAGTTCTTTCAATACATCGGCTTGCGCGGCTTCGTTCGACAGGTCGAATTGTTCGAGTTTCGCGCCGTTGTATTGGGCGAGTTTGGCGGTGAACTTGCTGCGGCCTTTGTGGCTGTCGAGATGTACCGTCCAATACTCCTGCGCTTCAAACGCGCGGATTTCGTTTTCGCGTTCGCAAATCAGGCGCAAAGCGGGACTTTGCACACGGCCCGCGCTCAAACCGCGCCGGATTTTTTTCCACAGCAACGGCGAGAGGTTGAAACCGACCAGATAGTCCAAAGCGCGGCGGGCTTGTTGCGCATCGACCAAGTCCATTTCGATTTCGCGCGGATGGGCGACGGCATCGAGGACGGCGTTTTTGGTGATTTCGTGGAACACGACACGCTGCGGCTTGATGTTTTTCAAGCCGCGTTTGGATTTGAGGATTTCCAAAAGATGCCAGGAAATGGCTTCGCCTTCCCTATCCGGGTCGGTGGCGAGGTAGATGTTTTCAGCTTCTTTGGCACCGGCGACGATGGCATCGACGTGTTTGCCGTTGCGGCTGATGAGTTGGTATTTCATCGCAAAGCCGTTGTCGGGATTGACCGCGCCGCTTTTGGGGACGAGGTCGCGGACATGTCCGTAGGACGCGAGGATTTCAAAATCGCCGCCCAAATATTTTTTCAGGGTTTTGGCTTTGGACGGGGATTCGACGATTAAGAGGTTTTTCGCCATTGTTGTTCTCTGGATGGTGGTTTTGATGCCGGCGTTTCAGACGGCCCCGGACGGGCCGTCTGAAGCCGCTTCAGTTCATCGTAGGTTTGTTGTCGAGTAAAAGCGCGCTCATCAGCTCGTCGCCGACCAACACGGGCAGCTCGCTCTTGTTTGCCCATAAAAGCAGCAGGGTCAGCACTTTGGCGGTATCTACGGTAATTTCGTCGCCGGGGATGTGCATCAGCGCGTGGATGATGATTTCCCGCTGTTCGCAGCTTACGGCTTTTTCTTCAATCAGATACTGCATCAGCCCCATCACTTCCTGCGGCAGGTTGTCGGTTTCTTCTTTGCTGTACACGCGCAATGCGCCGCTGTCGGCGGGTTCGGCGGAAAATTCCGAGCTGTTGAGCAATACTTCCATCATCATCAGGGTGTTGCCGATTTCCATGGTATCGAAACCCGCTTCTTCGAGCAGCATACCCAAATCTTCGGGCGGCGGACAGGTATCGAAATCTTGGAAATGTTCGATGAGGTAGGCGATGACTTCGGTCATTCGTGTTCCTTAATATAAAGTGCGTTCAAGTTCGGATACGCTGGTATCTGCCGCCGGGCATGGCGGCAATGCTGCCGTCCAGTTCCAATTCCAACAGTTCGGCGTATAAGTCTGCGGCAGACATACCCAACTGCTCGGCAAGCACATCGGGATGAACCGGGTCGAAACCCATTTTATCCAGTATGCCGCCGCCGGCCGCCCCTTCAGACGGCATTTTTGCGGCTGGCGGCGGGGCGTATGCCGTCTGAACGGCGCGGCGGCCCGTGTCGGGCGTATCCTTATTTATAGAATATGATGAAGCACCCGTATTTTGCAATAGCCCCGGGCATTCGTTCAGGATGTCGTCCAAACATTCCGTCAGTTTCGCACCATCTTTAATCAGTTTGTGGCAGCCTTTGCTGTGGGGGTTGTCTATCGAACCGGGTACCGCCATGACTTCGCGCCCCATTTCTGCCGCCAAACCGGCGGTAATCAGCGAACCGGATTCCAAGGCGGCCTCAACCACCAGAGTAACCTGCGACAGCGCGGCAATCAGGCGGTTGCGGCGCGGAAAGTTGCCGGCATACGGGCGCGTGCCGATGGGGAACTCGCTGACAATCAGTCCTTTTTCGGCGATTTCATAGGCAAGGTTTTTATTGGACGGCGGATAAATGCGGTCTATGCCCGTCCCCCACACGGCGATGGTGCCGCCTTCTGCCTCCAGTGCGCCCTGATGGGCGGCGGTATCGATGCCCGAAGCCATACCCGACACAACGGGAATACCTTTCCCAGCCAACGCCCTGCCGAAATCTTTGGCAATCCGCATGGCCTGCGGCGTGGCATAGCGGCTGCCGACGATGGCGGCGGAAGGCTTGTGCAGCAGCCGCACGTTGCCGCGCAAAAACAAAACCGGCGGCGCGGTCAGCCCCTGCGTCAGCATTTCGGGGAAATCTTCATCCTGAAGCAGCATCAGGCGGCATCCGTCCCGCATTTCCCATTCCAACGCCGCTTCTGCCGCCTGGCGCGCCAAAGCGCGTTTTTCCGCATTGCGCCAAGCCTCAAGCGCGTGCTTATGCCGCACCGCCGGGGCAACCTGTTCCGCCGGTGCGGACAAGGCATTTTGCGCGCTGCCGAAACGGCGCATCAGCAGCAGGAAACTTTCCGCGCCGATATAGGGCGTAAACGCCAATTGCAGCCACGCGAAACGTTCGTCCTCTGTCATAAAATCCGTCCCCTTACGATTTCAGACGGCATTTGCACCAAATGCCGTCTGAAAACAGAAGCCCGCAACCGGAAAACCGGCCGTCCGGGCTTATTCTTCGGTTTTTTCCCCCGCCCGGCGCGAAACACCGATGCCGAGCTGTTTGAGTTTGCGGTAAAGGTGCGTGCGTTCCAAACCGACCTTCTGCGCCACTTTGCTCATATTCTGACCTTCTTGGGCGATGTGGTACTCGAAATAACGCCGCTCCACCTCCTCCCTCAATTCGCGCAGGGGCAGATTGAAGTTGAAGCCGCCCGCCATATCTTCCGCCCCCTCGGCAGGCACATTCTGCCCCAAAAGGGAAGAAACCGCCCCTGCACCGATTTCCTGCCCGTCCGCCTCCAACAACAGCGTTGCAACGACACTGCTCAACTGGTCAAAATTTCCCGGCCATTCATAACGGGTCAATGCGGCAAGCGCATCTTCACTGAATGAGGCAGGCGCAATCTTTTGGCTTTCCGCCACATTGCAGGTAATCCCCTGTATCAGGAAGGGAATGTCTTCATGCTGCATACGCAGGGGCGGAATACGGACGACCGATTCCGACAGCAGTTCCGCCAGCTTTTCCTCGCAGGCAATGCCGTCTGAACCTGCCGCGTGGCTGCACGAAGCAATCACCCTGACGCGGCGGTGTTCCGCCTTGCCGACAATAAAGGCAATGCCGGTTTGGATATTGCGGCTGTATTGGGCGATGTCGCCGACATACAAAACGCCGCCCTCCGCCTTCTGCAACAGTTCCATCGGCATATCGATCAGATATTCGACCCTTGCCGGACTGACCCACGGCGTACCGTTTTTATGGAAATAACGCGCCACGGTTTCAAACGGCGAACCCGCCTCGCCCGTCAAAAATACAGGGGACGTGCGTTTTGCCGCCGCTTCGACTTCGCGGTTCATCTCCTGAATCGCGGCACTGTTGCCCAGCTTGTCGAACACCGGTCCCGTTTCGATTTGCGCCGCACCATGTTTCAACGCGTTTTCGACGGCAGACAGCAGCTTTTGCAGGGAAATCGGTTTTTCCAAAAAATCGATCGCGCCGATTTTGGTCGCTTCTACGGCGGTATCGATGCTGGCATGCCCGCTCATCATCACCACCGGCATATTGAGCTGCCCGTTTTTCGCCCACTCCTTCAAAAGCGTGATGCCGTCGCAATCGGGCATCCAAATATCCAGCAGCACCATCGCGGGACGCGCCTGATGGCGCAGCTTGCGCGCCTCTTCGGCATTTTCCGCCAATGCGACCGAATAGCCTTCGTCCTGCAGGATTTCCGACAGCAGGTCGCGGATGCCGACTTCGTCGTCTACAATTAAAATATCGCTGCTACGCATAAGTTTCTACCGTTTTTGGCAAGATGATTCTGACACACGCCCCACCCGCATCCTGATTGCTCAGGCTGATGCGTCCGCCGTGTTCTTCAATGATTTTTTTCACCACGGGCAGTCCCAATCCCGTTCCCGCCGGTTTGTCCGTTACATACGGCTCGAAGGCGTTGTGCAGCATTTCCCTGCCGAACCCTTTGCCGTTGTCGCAAACCGTCAGGACAATCCGTCCGTCCTGCCCCGCTTCCGATTTTACCCTGACTTCGGGCATATCGGCTTCTTCCGCCGCTTCGGCGGCATTTTTGAAAATATTGTGCAGCACCTGCCGCATGGCGGTCGTATCCGCCGCCATCATCAGCGGTTCGTCGGCAAGTTCCGCCTCAAACCGGCACGGGCCGGCTTCGTACAGAGCCAAAACATCGCCGATTAAGGCGTTCAAATCCTGATTTTCCAATTTGAGCGACGGCGCGCGCGCGTAATTGCGGAATGCTTCGACCATTTCTTTTAACGCCGCCACCTGTTTGATGATGGTGTCGATCGAACGCGTCAGGATTTGCGCGTCCTGCTCGTCCAGCTTCCCGCCCAATTTCCACGCCAGCCGTTCGGCGGAAAGCTGGATGGGCGTGAGCGGATTGCGGATTTCGTGTGCCAGACGTTTGGCCACTTCGCCCCACGCCGCTTCTTTTTGCGCGTGTATCAATACGGTGATGTCGTCAATCACCATCACCACGCCGTTGCCGTTGTCTTCGGGCAATACCGTCGCCTTGCCCAGCAGGATTTTGGCATCGTCCGGCGCGGCATATTCCACTTGGACCGGTTTGTCCGTACCTGCCGCCGCGCCGATGGCGGCAAACACTTCGGCAAGCAGGGACTGCTGCGCCGAAACGCCGTGCCAACCGTGCCGGCTGCTGCCCCACAACGGCACGAGCGACATACCCAAAATCTGTTCCGCCGCTTTGTTAAAGGTTTTCAGACGGCCTTGTTCGTCAAACACCACCACGCCCGTGGTCAGCCCCTCCAACACGCATTCGAGATAATGTCTGGCGGCTTCCTCGCGCCTCCTGTTGCGCTCGTCCGCTTCTTTGGCGATGGACAACTGCTCGGTCATATGGTTGAACAGTTTGGTCAAACGCCCGAACTCATCATTGCGTAAAACAGGACGGGTTTGGCTGAAATCGCCTTGCGCCACCGCCTTCGCCCCCTCGGCAAGCGATAGGACGGGTTCGACGAAACGGCGGGCAAAATACAATGCCATGACTAGTGCAAGAAAAATCGACAGCAGCGAGGCAATCAGCAGGGTTGCCAGAAAAAAGGTCTGCAAACCTTTTTTGCTGTAACTCAACTCGGCATATTTCTCCCGCGCCTTTTCAATCAGGACGGCATCCTCTGCCACGTCTTTGGGAATCGGCTGGCGGAAAAACAAGGCGTAATCGCGCCCGTTGTGCGTACCCGCCGACAGCCAGCCCTGCGCGTACAATACGCCGCCTATGCTTTCCAAATCCCTGACCGAACCCGCCTGTTGGATTTTTTCCCAACGCGCCTTATCCGGAAACGGCTGATCGAGCTTGTGCGGGTTGATGCTTTTTTCGATTTTGCCGCTTGCGGCATTGTAAAGGGACAACTGGGTAAAGCTGCCGGCATAATGTTCCAGCACCCTGCCCATATCCCCGGGCAGGGAAGCCGCACCGATGAGGTCTATCTGCACGGGGACGGCGTTGCCGAGGGCGTTGTCTGCCGCCAGATTCAATGCGGACTTGCTCAAATTGAGGCTGCGTTCGAGGGCTTCGTGGGTATCGTTGCCGAACCACGAATTAATCGTGCCGTTGATAAACTGTGCGGAAACGCCGAACAGAAACACGCCGGGCAGTACGGCGACCAGCGTGAACATCCCGGAAAGGCGTTTGGCAATCTGCGAACCGAATACGCCGTCGCGCCTGTCTTTCAACAGCAATAGGACATAACGCGTCAAAACGGCGGACAACACCAGCAGCAGCATTGCGCTGAACGCGACAATCCACCAGAAATAATCCGCCAGCGAACTGGTGCTGCCGGTTGCCGCCGTCAATCCGTACAACAGGACGACGGCGCATATGGCTGCGATCAGTAGAAAACGGCGCATTATTTGTTCCCGATGATGTTTAGAGGTTTCCAACCCGAATCCAAATGCCAGTTTTGAGAAGTCAATGCGTTGATTTGGAAAGGCTTGGGCAGTTTTGAAGTGGACAGCAGCAGGCGGATTTCCGCCTTGGTTTCCCCTGCTTCCGCACCGGACAGCGCGCCTTTGTTCAGGACTTTCCAGTTGGCAACCGCGCCGGTCGCGCGCAATGCCGCACCCAAAGTGTCGTAGTCTGTCGAAAACGCGCCGACGGTAACGCGGTAGCGGTTGGTCAGCGGATGGAAACTCAGTTTGTAGTCAATATTGTCATCATCGCCGATTAATTGCCCCAATTTAAACCGATAAGAAGCGATTGTCGGGGCAGAAAGCTGCCAGCTTAAGGTAAAGTTGAGCGGCACGCCCCGGCGCAACGCCTGTTGGAGCTGGTCGGGCAGCTCGGTTTGGAAACGGCTGCTGATGGAAAGCCGCCCGCCGTCGGTTATCCTCGCTTCGGCGCGGGTCGCGGCAATGCCCTCCGCCGCCGCGTCCGGCAAAACGGAAAGCAGCGGCAGCAGCACAAGCCATTGTTTAATGCTTTTGAATAAGCGCGTAATAAAAGCCATCTTGGTGTTTGTTCGGTAAAAGCACCCGCGATTCGATCGGTTCGGCATCGGCATGGCGGCTGAGGAATTTTTGCAATTGCCCGTCGTTTTCTTCGACGAACACGGAACAGGTGGCAAGCAGCATTCTGCCGCCCTGTTTCAGCACCTGCCAAAGTGCATCCAGCAGGGCTTCCTGCTGACGGGCGGTTTTGAACGCGTCGGTCGGTCGGCGCAGCCATTTCACGTCGGGATTGCGCCGCGCCACGCCGGACGCGGTGCACGGCACGTCGGCAAGGATTGCGTCGAAAGGCTTTCCATCATACCACGCCGCCAAATCCCGCGCATCGGCACACGCCGCCGATGCCGTCTGAAAGCCCAGGCGCGCGATATTGTCCTCCACACGCTTCAGACGGCCTGCATCGATGTCCAAGGCGGTAACGCGGCAATCCGCCAGTTCCAAGATATGCCCCGTCTTGCCGCCCGGCGCGGCGCACGCGTCCAAAATCCGTTCGCCGTCTTTCGGGTTAAGAAGATAAGCCGCCTGCTGCGCGCCGAAGTCCTGTACCGAAACGATGCCGTCTGAAAAGCCGGGCAGGCGGTTTACCGGCACGGCTTCTTCCAACGTAACCGCATATTCGTCCAACGCCTTAGCCGCGATACCTTCCGCCACCAGTTTTTCCAAATAGCTTTCAGCATTGCCGTGCCGGCGGTTGACACGCAAAGTCATCGGCGGATGGGATTGCAGCGCGGCGGCGATGTTGTGCCAGTGTTTCGGATAATGGTTTTTCAAGTAAGCCACCCACCACAGCGGCAGGTTGTGTTTCGCCACATCGTCTTTTTTGCAGGAAGCCGCAAGCTTGTCGCGTTCGCGCAAAAAACGGCGCAAAACCGCGTTGGCAAACGAACGGTACTGCCCGCGTCCGATTTTGGCTATGCTCTCCACCGCCTCATTGACCACGGCGTGCGGCGCGTTGCGCGTGTAATGCAGTTGGTACAACGCCGCCAAAAGCAGGCTTTCGAGCTGCGGATTGTCGATGGGCTTTTTCAGCATCTGCGCGAGCATATGTTTCAAACTGCCCAAATAACGCTGGCAGCCATAGGCAATATCCTGCAACGCGCCGTTTTCCTGCGCCGTAAGGTCGGGATGCGCGGTGCGGATTTGCGCCAACACGTCCTGAAGGTTGCGCCCTTCGGAAACCGCCGCAATGCTGTCGGCGGCAAGTTTTTGGGCAAGTGCCATACTCATATTATGTGATTCGCTTTCTTCAACTGATGGTTTCAGACGGCATTCCCGTTTGCAGTTCAAATGCCGTCTGAAAAAGGTTTACAGCTTCGTCCCTGCTTCGATATGCCGTCCCGCCGCAAACGCCGCGATATTCATACGCCTGCCGCCGGCAGGCTGCAATTCGGTAATCTTCAGCGCGTTTTCGCCGCAGGCAACGACCAAACCGTCCGCCGAACAGGACAACACTTCGCCTGCCGTGCCTTGTTGCGCCACCACTTCCGCCCGCCGGATTTTCATCGGCTTGCCCTGATATTCGACCCACGCGGCAGGCACGGGGTTGAAGGCACGGATTTTGCGTTCGATAACCGCCGCGCTTTCGCTCCAATCGATACGCGCTTCTTCTTTGCTCAATTTTTGCGCGTAAGTAACACCTTCTTCGGGCTGTTTGACCGCGTTCAGACGGCCTTTGCTTTGAAGCTGTTGCAAATCGGCAACAACCGCCGCCGCACCGATTTCCATCAGCGCGTCGTGGACTTCGTTGGCGGTATCGGTAGGTTGGATGGCGTAGCGGTGTTCGCTGACCACGCCGCCGGTGTCCAAACCTGCATCCATCCGCATGATGCACACGCCGGTTTCGGCATCACCGGCCTCAATCGCGCGCTGAATCGGCGCCGCGCCGCGCCAACGGGGCAGCAGCGAGGCGTGGATGTTGAGGCAGCCGTGTTTCGGCGTATCCAACACGTCTTGCGGCAGAATCAAACCGTAGGCGGCAACCACCATTACGTCTGCCTCGACCTCTTTGAGCATTTGCAGGGCTTCGGCGTTGTTACGCAGTTTTTCAGGCTGTTCGACGCGCAAACCGAGTTCCAGCGCGGCTTGTTTGACAGGTGGGGCAGTCAGTTGCATACCGCGCCCTTTCGGACGGTCGGGCTGGGTCAGCACCAGCGGGATTTCAAAACCGGCGGCGGCAACGGCTTTTAAGGCGGCGGCGGCAAAATCGGGCGTGCCGGCAAAGATGACTTTCATAGCGTGTTCCTGCGTGTGCGTAAAGTTGTCGGATAAGGGCGTGCCGTCTGAAAACCTTGCAGCGTTCAGACGGCACGGCAAAAGGGTCAAATCGTATGTTTCTGACGTTTTTTCAGCTTGGTCTTAATCCGCCCCTGCTTGAGTTGGGAAAGGCGTTCGACAAACACGATGCCCATCAGGTGATCCAACTCGTGCTGCACGCAAATCGCCAGCAGACCGTCCGCCTCCAGCGTGAACTTTTCGCCTTTTTCATTCAAAGCCTCGACCTTGACGCGTTCGGCGCGGGTAACGGTGTCGTAAATGCCCGGTACGGACAGGCAGCCCTCTTCGTATGTGGTTTCGCCGTCTTTCTCAACAATGACGGGGTTGATGAACACGCGCGGTTCGCTGCGGTCTTCGGTCAAATCCATCACGACGATGCGCTCGTGCACATCGACCTGCGTCGCTGCCAGCCCGATGCCGCGCGCCTCGTACATCGTTTCAAACATATCGGCAACCAGCTTTTGGATGCGCTCGTCAACTTGTCCGACAGGCTTCGCCACCGTGTGCAGACGCTCGTCGGGATATTGGAGGATATTCAGTAAAGCCATAATTTTCTCTTTCCTTCGGCGGATACGCCGCCTGTTTTTCACAATTACCGTGATGGTGCGGATAATTCGATGTTAAAATGCGGGACATTTATTGTCATGCGGCACGTCCCGAAAAGACCGTCGCCGCTTTTTCCAACCCAATCAGGCAAGACAAACCGAAATTCATCAGATAAGGGGAACGGTTATGCAACGTCGTATTATAACCCTGCTCTGCGCGGCAGGTATGGCATTCTCAACACAAACTTTGGCGGCAAATCTGAAGGTGCGCCCGAACGCGCCGCAACGCTACACGGTCAAACAGGGCGATACCCTGTGGGGCATTTCGGGCAAATACCTGTACAGCCCGTGGCAATGGGGCCGCCTGTGGGGCGCGAACCGGGGCCAAATCCGCAATCCCGACCTGATTTATCCGGGCCAGGTTTTGGTGTTGCGCTACGTTAACGGCGAACCGCGCCTCGGCTTGGAACAGACAGACGGCATCCCCGTCGTCAAAATGAGTCCGGATAAGGAAGTGTCCGGATACGGTATCCCTGCCGTCAATGTCAACTTCTACCGCATCTTTATGCAGCATCCGCAAATCGTTTCCCGCAAAGAAACCGCCGTCGCGCCGCGCCTGCTTTCGGGCCCCGAAGGCAGGCTGCTGTACACCAAAGGCACCAGGGTTTACACCAAAGGCCTGAAAGAGCCGGGCCGCTACCTGACCTACCGCATCAATAAAAACATCACCGATCCGGATACGGGCAGATTCCTCGGGCAGGAAGTCGCATTCAGCGGCATCGTGCGCTCCCTCGACTATACCGACTCCGCCCTCGAACAACGCTCGAAACAGGCTGAAGAACGGCTGAAAGACAACGAATACTATACCCGCACCCATCCTTTGATTACCCCGCTGCGTACCCATTCGATACAGCCGCTGGTGGTCGAAACCGCCATTTCCGAAATACAGCAGGGCGACTACCTGATGAAAATGCCGGAAGACACCGACCGCTTCAATATGATGCCGCACGAGCCCTCCCAACCGGTTCAGGCGAAAATCGTTTCCGTGTTTGAAGGCGCGGGGGTCGGCGGACAGTTCAAAACCATTACGATAGACAAAGGCGGGGACGACGGATTGGACAAAGGCGCGGTTTTAAGCCTCTACAAACGCAAGAAAACGATGCAGGTCAACCTCTCCAACAATTTGGCCGAAGAACCTAAAAGCAGGGATACCGTCGAGCTGATTTCGACACCTGCCGAAGAAGTGGGCTTGGCAATGGTTTACCACACTACGCCGAGACTGGCTTACGCCATTATTTTGGAAAACATCTCCGATATTTCCGAAGGCGACACCGCCGCCAATCCGGGACGGGATTTGGACAATATGCCGGATCGTGGACGCAGCCGCGTCCGCGTCGATTCCGACCCTTTCCAATAACCCCTCGGCAACAATGCCGTCTGAAGCCTTCAGACGGCATTTTTATTGAGGCTGTGTTTTCATATCCCGTTGATACAGAACCCTGATTCGGCCGGACAAAATGCCCTTTATCCAACAGGGCCGGTTTCCGCCCGAACGGAAACCGGCAGCATTCCCTTTGCAAACAAATGAAATCGACCCGATATTCAAATCCACCCTGCCGCTTTGCCGCCGCCCCCGAAACAATGCCGTCTGAAGCCTTCAGACGGCATTGTTGCCGGAAAAAGCCGCCGGCACGGAACACGGCGCGCCGGACAATCCCGGCATACCGCCCCGCATATCGGGACACCTTCAATAAAATATCCGCTTGGGCTTTTCCGGCGTTTTCGAAATTTCCCTCAACGCCTGATTGAGCGCGCCCAAATCCAACGCCGTTTCCGAACGGCAGGCATCGCCGAAGATGTTTTTATATTCCGCCGTCAGTTTCAGCATTCCTTTGAACGCGCGCCCTTCCAAAGCCGCCGACAACTCGAAAATATCGGCGAACACGCGCCCGTAGGTTTCGCCCGAGGCGACCGCGTCCGTCCCCGATGCGAACATATCCATTTTTGCCAATTCCGCTTCAATTACACGCGCGTCTTCATCGTCGGGTAGGACTTCCGCCTTGAACCTGACCTGTTCCGCCATCCCTTTGCCGTGGTTTTTGACCAGCAGGGCGAGCATTTGCGGCTTGTGTTCCAAGTGTTGCAAAGAGGCGTGCAGGACGGGGTGTATGCTTTCGTTCTGTATCATTTTTTCGCGGTAGAACTTTTCCGCCTTAGCCTTTGAACGCGCCGACACGAACGCCCACGCCAGCCACACCAACGCGACGGCGGACAATGCGGACAGAAGCGGGGGCAGCTCTTCAGTATAGGCTTTCTGATTGAACCAGATTTGCGCGGTCAAAAAACCGGCAAAGAAAATCAAAACATAAAGTATCGGTGCGAAACGGCTTTGGACAGAAGCGTGCATCATTATTCCATTTCAAGTTGGCAAAATGGCGGCAGGCAAAATTCCGCCGCCGGGCTGCGGGAATCCGTCAGGCTTCCGCCACCGAATCCCGGCTGTAGGTTTTTTCGCAGTAGTGGCATTTCAGCCGCGTCTGCCCGTTGTGTTTTTTAACATAAAACCGGCTTTTGACCGGCTCGCTGTGGCTGGCGCAATTCGGGTTCGGGCAGCGGAACACTTCGGCGATTTCGTCGGGCAGGTTCAAATGCCGCTTCTGCACGACCTTGAAATTGTCGATAGTATTGACCACCGCTTCGGGGGCGAACAGGGCGAGGCGGTCGGCGGCTTTGTCGTCCAAGCACACGCCTTTGATTTTGATGATGTCTTTGCTGCCTTGGGTTTTGCTGGGCAGGTTGAAGCCCACGGTTACCGCGTTGCCGTAGTGCAAAAGTTTGAACTGGCGCAGGATGGTCAGCCCCCTGCCGGCGGGAATATGGTCGATAACCGTACCTTTTTCAATGGCTTCGACACTGAGTTTCGGGGTTTCCATATCGGTTCCTCACACTTCTTCGTTCAACACCAGCGACAATATCGCCATACGCGCATAAACGCCGTTGGTCGCCTGCTCGAAATAATAGGCATGCGGCGTAGCATCGACATCGGGATGGATTTCGTCCACGCGCGGCAGGGGGTGCAGCACGCGCAGGTTCGGTTTGGCGCGGGCAAGCATGGATGCGTCGAGATTGAATTTGCCTTGGATTTTGGCAAATTCCTGTTCGTCGAAACGCTCGCGCTGAACACGGGTCATATACAGGATGTCTGCCCATTCCGCCGCCTCTTCCAAACTGCCGAGGGCGCGGTATCGGCAGCCGGCTTCTTCCAACTCTTCGGTAATATAGTCGGGCATCGCCAGGCTGGGCGGCGAGACGAAGGCAAATTCACAGCCCCAGCGTTTCAACGCCTGACAAAGCGAATGTACGGTGCGCCCATATTTCAAGTCGCCCGCCATGGCGATTTTGAGCTTGTCCAAACGCCCCTGCGTTTCATAAATTGTTACCAGGTCGAGCAGCGTCTGGCTGGGGTGCTGGTTCGTGCCGTCGCCGGCGTTGATAACGGGGACGCGCGAAAACTCCGCCGCCACACGCGCCGCGCCGTCTTTAGGGTGGCGTTGGATGATTGCGTCGGTATAGCCGGAAATGATGCGGGCGGTATCGGCAAGCGTTTCGCCTTTTTTGGCACTGGTATTCGCGCCGTCCGAAAAGCCGATGACCTTGCCGCCCAAACGCTGCACCGCCGTTTCAAACGACAGGCGTGTACGCGTGGACGGCTCGAAAAAGCACGAACCGATGAGTTTGCCTTCCAACAAATCGCCGCGCGGATGCGCCTTCAGCTTCAATGCCGTCTGAAGCAGGCATTCCAACTGTTCGCGCGACAAATCCGAAATGGAGATGATATGCTGTCTGTAAAGCGGATTAGGCATTTTGCCCCCCTTCCGTAAAAAACCCGCGTCAGGCGGGCATCCGGTTATACGTCCACGCCGCCCGTATGTTTGCGGAACAGCTTCGCAAAAGCGGCAATACGCCGCGTATTATCGCACATTTGCCGCCGCAAAGTTTTACCGCACGAATCCCGTACTTTTCAGACGGCATATCCAAACACGCCCGCATAAGCATAAGGTATAATCGCGCCAGACATTTCTTTTCAGGAAGCCGCCATGTTAGTCTGCAACCCCTACGAAGTCGTCATCCACGGCACAACGAGTTCCGGCAAGATTTTCCGCCCCAGCGACTGGGCGGAACGCCTGTGCGGCATCCTGTCCTCGTTCACCAAAGACAACCGCCTTTCCTACTCGAAATGGGTACGCCCCATGCTGGTGGACAACATCCGCTGCGTCGCCGTCGATAAAAAACTGGAAACCGACAATCCCCAAATGTTCCGCTTCCTGATGGACTTTGCCGCCGACAACGACCTGCGCGTCATCGACTGCAAAGCCCTGCTCGAAGAACGCGAACAGGGCGGACAAAACGACCCTACCGACGAGCGCGTCCTGCTGGCACAGGCAATCGAAGAAAAACACGCCGCCGAGAAAGCACAGGAACAGACCGTCTCGGGCGCATCCTACGTTTTACGCGAAATCGGCGCGGACGACACCGCCACCGCCTTTGCAGCCTTGAGCGTTTTGCGTTCCGCCCTGACCGACATCAACCGCTTTACCGAACAGATCAACAAAACCCAACGCCCCCAAGGCTACCGCCTGCTGGGTATTTTTGAAGAAGGCAAACACAACGCCGTCGCCGTCTGCGGCTTCCGCGAAGCCTGCAACCTCGCCAGCGGCCGACATATCCATATCGACGACATCGTTACCCTGCCGCAAAGCCGCCGCAAAGGCTACGCTTCGCGCCTGCTGGAAGAAGTCCGCAAAATCGGCGCGGAAACAGGGGTAACCAAAATCCACCTCAACGTCCACGTCAACCACGACCGCGCCGACGCGCACCGCCTGTATTTCAAAAACGGTTTTGAAATCTGCGCCTACCACTTCCGTTGCGACCCAAAATGAAAACACTCCTCCTCATCTGCACCCTGTCGGCACTCGCCGCCTGCGCCACCCCGTCCGAACAAGGCGACAGCAGGGTTTACGGCGAAATCAAAGCCGGTATCGAAACCCGTTACAGCCGCTGAGAAAATGCCGTCTGAAGCCCTTTCAGACGGCATTTTAAAATATGCGTCCTATCCGTCCGCCTTGCCCGCACCCCCTGCCTTTGCCGCCCTGCCCGATGCCGTCTGAAGCCTGAACCGCCCCACCAGCCCGATGACGCACGACATCGCCGGAAAGGGCATACACAAAGCCGTCAGCACATAACGCGCATTGCCCGTATTGACCACGTCCGCGCCCTTCAGCAGCAGCGGCAGCGCGTTCGCCCACTCCCACAGCGAAGGCGCGCTGAACGCCAACACCGCCACCAGCCCCAACATCCGGAACACCCCGATTTCCAATACCTGCCGCCGCCGCACCGAACGGTTGAGCAGAAACACAACCGCCAACCCGAAACAGACCACCGTCGCCATCCCCCCGTTGGCGACAATCTGCAAACTGTTGAACGCAATATCGGGCGTAACCGCCAACACGCCTTCCGAATCCGGCACGGCACGCTGCAAATCCAAACCCTGCAACACGTTCAACACAAAACCGTAGATCAAATCAAAAAACACCACGCCTATCGGCAAAGCACTCAAAACCCGCCACATCTTCCTATCCGACCAACCGTTCAAAACCTTCATTTTATAGTGGATTAAATTTAAACCAGTACGGCGTTGCCTCGCCTTGCCGTACTATTTGTACTGTCTGCGGCTTCGTCGCCTTGTCCTGATTTAAATTTAATCCACTATACCCGACCGCGCAAGCCGCCGAACAAAAAATAAATTTAGCCTAAGTCATAAAACCGTGTAATTTTGCACCAAAAAAGGCGGTTTGCAGGTAAAATATCAAACCATTAATTTAAATCATATTTTTACAGAATATTCCGCCGCGTTCATCAAATGGCATCAAACCGGTTCCAAATTTCTGTAATTTTGCAACAAAATACCGCAAAACACCCGATTGAGACCGAAAGGACTTTCATATGAACCAGACAAGCCGCGATCTGACCCGCATCAGCCACAACACCAAAATCGTCGCCACCCTCGGGCCGGGCAGCAACAACGTCGAACTGTTGGAGGATATGATCCGCGTCGGCGGCCTGAACGTCGTCCGCTTCAACTTCAGCCACGGTACGCCCGAATTCCATCAGGAAAACGCCCGCATCGTGCGCGAGGCGGCAAAACGCGCCGGACAGGAAATCGCCATCATTGCCGACCTGCAGGGCCCGAAAATCCGTGTGGGCAAAATCGCCGGCGGCAGCATCGAATTGAACAAAGGCGAAACACTGGTACTGGATGCCGCGCTCGAAGGCGAAGGCACGCACGAGGCGGTCGGTTTGGACTACCGCGACCTGCCCGACGACGTTGCCGCAGGCGATGTTTTGTGGCTGGACGACGGCCTGCTGACCCTGACCGTGGAATCCGTCGAAGGCAGCAGGATTATCACAAGGGTGGAAAACAGCCACGTCCTGAAAAGCAACAAAGGCATCAACAAACGCGGCGGCGGTTTGTCCGCAGGCGCGTTGACCGAAAAAGACTTCCGCGACCTGAAAACCGCGATTGCCATCGGTTGCGACTATCTCGCCATCAGCTTTGTGAAGTCCGCCGAAGATTTGCACATCGCGCGCGCCAAAGTCGAAGAGGAAATGAAAGGCAGCACTGCCGTGCGCCCCGGTTTGGTTTCCAAAATCGAACGTGTGGAAGCGATTGAAAACTTGGATGAAATCATCCTCGCCGGCGACGGCATTATGGTTGCGCGCGGCGACTTGGCGGTCGAAGTCGGACACGCCGCCGTCCCCGCCCTGCAAAAACGGATGATCCGCCGCGCCCGCGAGTTGCGCCGCTTCAGCATTACGGCGACGCAAATGATGGAATCGATGATTACCAACCCCGTGCCGACCCGCGCGGAAGTCAGCGATGTGGCAAACGCGGTATTGGACGGCACCGATGCGGTGATGTGTTCCGCCGAAACCGCCGTCGGCGCGTATCCGTTTGAAACCGTCAGCCAAATGGCGATTATCTGCGCGGCTGCCGAAAAAGAACAGGATTCGCTCAACGGCGTTGCCGAACAAGTTGAGTATCCCGAAGCCGTCAGCACCAACCTGGCGGTTGCCGGCGGCGCGGTCAGCGTGGCGCGCGCGGTTCACGCCAAAGCCATCGTCGCCCTGACCGAAAGCGGTTCGACCGCCTTTGAAATCAGCCGCCACAACATCACCCTACCGATTTTCGCGCTGACCCCGAGCGTTTCCGCCCAACGCCGTATGGCGATGTACCGGGGCGTTCGTCCGCTGATTTTGGCAACCAGCACCGACCACGACACGGCGTTGAACGAAGTCGAAACGATGCTGGTGGAACACAACATCCTGCATTCCGGCGACCAGTACATCATCACCAGCGGCTCGCAAATGCGCGAATCCGGCTCGACCAATACGCTGGAAGTGCTGCGCGTCAAATAATCCGCCCTGAGTGGAAAATGCCGTCTGAAGCCGATGTCCGGGGCTTCAGACGGCATTTTTTGCGGCGGCGCGGCGGTTCGGGCAAACTCTGAAAAAATTGTGCAAATCCGGCAACATCGGATAAAATCGAGTACCTATACTAAAGCAAAAAAGGCAATTCCGACTGCCTTTTTTATTTGTCCTCCATCCGCCTTTTTACGGAAACTGAAATGATCCCTTCCTCACTGAAAAAAACCGTCCTGCTGCTCGGCACTGCCTTTGCCGCCGCATCCGTCCACGCATCCGGCTATCACTTCGGCACACAGTCGGTCAACGCGCAAAGCACGGCAAATGCCGCCGCCGCAGAAGCCGCCGACGCATCGACCATCTTCTACAACCCCGCCGGCCTGACCAAACTCGACAGCAGCCAGATTTCCGTCAACGCCAACATCGTGCTGCCCAGCATTCATTATGAGGCGGATTCCGCCACCGACTTTACCGGGCTTCCCGTCCAAGGTTCTAAAAACGGCAAAATCACCAAAACCACGGTTGCGCCCCACATCTACGGCGCATACAAAGTCAACGACGACCTGACCGTGGGCTTGGGCGTGTACGTCCCCTTCGGCTCTGCCACCGAATACGAAAAAGATTCCGTGTTGCGCCACAACATCAACAAACTCGGTCTGACCAGCATCGCCGTCGAACCCGTCGCCGCGTGGAAACTCAACGAACGCCATTCCTTCGGCGCAGGCATCATCGCCCAACATACTTCCGCCGAACTGCGCAAATATGCCGACTGGGGTATCCCGCAAAAAGCAGGAATACTGAAAGCAACACCGTCCAATCTCGCCGGTGCAGCCGCCATTCAGGCCGACGGACACGCCGATGTCAAAGGCAGCGATTGGGGCTTCGGCTACCAACTGGCGTGGATGTGGGACATCAACGACCGCGCGCGCGTGGGCGTGAACTACCGTTCCAAAGTCTCACACACGCTCAAAGGCGATGCCGAATGGGCGGCAGACGGCGCGGCGGCGAAAGCAATGTGGAATACGATGCTCGCAAAAATCGGTTATACGGCGAATGAAAAAGCCCGCGTCAAAATCGTAACGCCTGAGTCTTTGTCCGTACACGGTATGTACAAAGTGTCCGACAAAGCCGACCTGTTCGGTGACGTAACTTGGACGCGCCACAGCCGCTTCAATAAGGCGGAACTGGTTTTTGAAAAAGAAAAAAACATCGTCAACGGCAAATCCGACCGCACCACCATCACCCCCAACTGGCGCAACACCTACAAAATCGGCTTGGGCGGTTCTTATCAAATCAGCGAACCGCTGCAACTGCGCGCCGGCATCGCTTTTGACAAATCGCCCGTCCGCAACGCCGACTACCGCATGAACAGCCTGCCCGACGGCAACCGCATTTGGTTCTCCGCCGGTATGAAATACAATATCGGCAAAAACCACGTCGTCGATGCCGCCTACACCCACATCCACATCAACGACACCAGCTACCGCACGGCGAAGGCAAGCGGCAACGATGTGGACAGCAAAGGCGCGTCTTCCGCACGTTTCAAAAACCACGCCGACATCATCGGCCTGCAATACACCTACAAATTCAAATAAACGGCTCGCTGTTTGAATGTAGAAATGCCGTCTGAAACAGTTTTCCGTTTCAGACGGCATTGTTTTAGGCTCGATTGAAAACGAAGCAGGAAACACTGCCGCCATCCCCGTACAGACAGGAATGACGGGGTGCATTTTTATCCGGCAGCCGATACGCCTACCTCGGTATCCGGGAGAATATATGCAGAACCTCCTTCATATCAAAATGGTAGGGACGCTCGGGCAACAGGACGGCGGCGGGCAGCTTGGTGATGCCATTCAAGCCGCGCGGGAACAGCGCAATCCGCTCTTTGCCCTTTTCCGCATAATCTGCTTTGCGGTTGTGGACGGAAACCACTTCGCGATGGCGGTAAAGCAGCGTGTTCATTTCGATATAGGCTTCGTTGTGGATGGCTGCCGACTGTTTCTGCAACACGTCAATCTGCCTGTTGAGCTTGTCGTTGGTTTTCATCAGCCTGTTGAAGAACGACGGTTGCTCCTGCAGTTTGGCGGTACAGGCTTCGATGCTTTCCGATACCGGCCCGAACTGTTCGAGGTATTTTTCCAAACAGTTTTCCAAGTCGGTCAAGCAGCCGGCCATCTTGCGGGAAAATTCTTCTTCAGGCTTTCCCTGCCGAATGGACAATATAGTGAATTAACAAAAATCAGGACAAGGCGGCGAGCCGCAGACAGTACAAACAGTACGGAACCGATTCACTTGGTGCTTGAGCACCTTAGAGAATCGTTCTCTTTGAGCTAAGGCGAGGCAACGCCGTACCGGTTTTTGTTAATCCACTATATTTGGGAGGGGCGTAACCCCTTCCGAATCAGGACGGCACATAGGGCGACGTTTTTTGTATCGTCCTGTGTGTTGAAACATCAGCATAGGAAACGCAGGAAAAGACGGTTGTTTTGCGCCTGCGTACCGTATTGGTCAAAATGCCGTCTGAAACCGACAACAGGGTTTCAGACGGCATTTCCGTCAATTTTCTCTTTATCTGCCGAACAGGTTGGCGATATTTTCCATCTGTTCTTCGGTAAAACTGTTCTCGCCCAATCTGGCGGCAACTGCCCATTCGCCCGACAAACCGTGTTCCGCACCGAGCTGCCGCCATTTTTCGACTTTGGCTTCGTCTGTGGTTTTTTCGGGCAGCGGTTTGACGGGAATCCTGCTTTTGGGGACGGTATTCATCGGTTTGCCCCTAATCGATGGAATAGCCGCGAAGATACTGTATCCGTTCGCGCGTCATCCGCGTGTCGCATTGGAGCTTGAGGTATTCGGCGTATTCTTTCCCGTCTGCCTGCGCAGCGGCTTGTCGGCAGTTGCTGATTTTTTCCTGCGCCCACTTGCGCTGTTCGCCGACCAACTCTTTTTGCACATCGGTATCGAGTCCTCCCCAAAGTTTGGTAATTTCGGATTCCGCACGCTGGTTTTGTACGCGCGCCTCTTCCACTTCGCCCTGTGATACGGTAACGGTATTGGCACGCTCGCCGTCGTCGGGATGCAGGATTTCCGGTTCGGGCGCGCCTTCTGCGGCTTGGGGTACGCCCGCATCGCTGGCGGCGGCATTGTGTTCCAAAATGTCTTCGGGCGTGGGTTTGGACGGTTCTTCTTCACGGGCTTTGCCGCTCAAAACCCTGACCGCGTCTTCTTTTTTCACCGCCTTGCCGTCTATCATCACGATGCTCTTCACGCCGTAAGGCAGCAACGCGGCAGACAGCGTTTGCGCCGCCATACCGACCGTGTTGTCGATAAATGCCGTCTGACCGTCTTTGGCGGGCAGGAAGCGGACGGCTGCCGTCAATACGCCGTCTTTAAATTCGACATTGCCGCCCGTCTTCTGCCGCACGATGTCTGCCAAAGACGTTTCCCCATACAACAGGGGGCTGTTTGCCTCAGCATCGGCAAGCGTTTCAGACGGCACGGTAATGTTCAAATCGGCGATACAGAACGTGCGCCCGCCTTCCTGCGTTTCCGAAGCGTGTTCCAAAGAAAACGCCAAACCGTAGGCAGCAGCGATAATTTTGTCGGCATCGACAAACTGCCTGCCGTCTTCGCGCGCGAAAGAACGCGCTTCCTGCGTGAGCGTTTCCTGAATATTGCCGCGTATGTCCTGCAACACGGCGGGGTTGGCGCATTCCAATGCCTTGGGCGGTTCTTCCCTGCCGCACGCGGCAAGCAGCAGGGCAAACGGCAGCGCAATGAGTTTCCGATACATGATGTTCCTTCCAAACGGTGCAGACCGATGGCGGCTATCATAGCAAAAGCACCTGCAGGCGGTAAACCTTGCAGGTGCTTTGTCGGAAAGGCGGAAAATCAGCCTTTAAAGAAATTCACAAAGCCGGTGAGAATCGCGGCATTAATCAAATCGACGAAGAACGCGCCGACCATAGGCACAATCAAAAACGCCTTATGCGATGCGCCGAAAGTATGCGTGATGGACTGCATATTTGCCACCGCCGTCGGCGTTGCGCCCAAGCCGAAACCGCAATGCCCGGCAGCCAGCACCGCCGCATCATAGTCGCGCCCCATAAAGACATAGGTAACAAAAGTCGCGTACAAAACCATCACCACGGTTTGTACGGCAAGGATGACGGTTACAGGTCCCGCCAAACCGGTCAGCTCCCACAGTTTCAAATTCAGCAACGCCATTGCCAAAAAAAGCGAAAGCGAAGCATTGCCGAACACATCGATGGCGCGGTCGAACATATTGACCTTGAATGCGGCGGTGAGGATGTTGCGGATGACCACGCCGCCAAACAGACACCACACGAATTTGGGCAGGTCGAACAGGTATTCTTTGTCGAAGCCGTCCATAATCTCGGCAAACGCCAGACACGCGGCAAACATAGCCAGCGTTTCAACGGCAGATTCCGCCGTAATCAGGCGGGTGCGTTTTGCCTGCTCGAACACGTCGTCCGCATTGTCGTCCTGAGCCTGTTTATTATTTTCAACCGGTTTGCGGCCCATTTTGTTGATCAGGCGGCGTGCAACCGGTCCGCCGATCAGACCGCCGAACACCAGCCCGAAAGTAGCCGAAGCCATACCCAAGCCGGTTGCGCCGACCAAGCCGTATTTGGTTTCAAAATCCGGCCCCCAGGCACCCGCCGTACCGTGTCCGCCCGTCAGCGTAACCGAACCGGTAATCAGACCGATGAGCGGATCCAAACCCAAAGCGGAAGCCAGTCCGACCCCGACAAAGTTTTGCACCAGGATAAATCCGCCCACAATCGCGGTAAACACCACCAGCGGCAAACCGCCCGCCTTCAAGCGGGAAAAATCCGCGCTCAAGCCGATGGACGTGAAGAAAATCAGCATAAACGCATCTTGCAGCGGTTTTTCAAATTTGAAGCTCACGCCGTACGCCTCGTGCAGCGCAAACAGGATAATCGCGGCAATCAGCCCGCCCGCCACGGGTTCGGGGATGTTGAAATCACGCAAAAATTTGATTTTCTTAACTAAAACCTTGCCGACCAGCAAAACCAAAGTGGCGGCAATCAAAGTGTAATAACTGTTAAACGCCCATTCCATATCGTTTGACCTCCTAAAATGTTTTTCTTTATGTCCGCCCGAAGGGGCGCAGGCGCAGGGATATTAGGGGAACAGTTAAGGCTTGTCAAAGAATCGCCGTTTTTCCAACCGTTTTTTACAAACAAAATGCCGTCTGAAACTCTGTTCAGACGGCATCGGGCATCCGCACCTGTTCAATATAGTGGATTAAATTTAAATCAGGACAAGGCGACGAAGCCGCAGACAGTACAAGCAGTACGGAACCGATTCACTTGGTGCTTCAGCACCTTAGAGAATCGTTCTCTTTGAGCTAAGGCGAGACAACGCCGTACCGGTTTTTGTTAATCCACTATACAACTATTTTTTACAAACAAAATGCCGTCTGAAACTCCGTTCAGACGGCATCGGGCATTTTGCACCTGTTCAATAATTGGTCGAACAGAACTGCTCGCGCTTGTCCGCATCGGCGGCATAACACGTCAAACCCATACCTGCCGCGTTGCTGTTGGCCGCTTTCGCTCCCGGTTTTTTGTTCACCGAAACCTTGCCGTCTTTGCCGATTTCAACGGTTACGCCTTTGCCGTTTTTCATCTTCCATTTCAACACTTGCGCATCGGCACTTTGGCACTTGCTGACCGTACAGCCGCCCTCTGCCGCGACGTTGCCGTTTTTATAAATCACGCACTGCTGCCGGCTGTCGGCACAGGCGGCAAACGCAGAAACCGAAAAACAGGACACCAGCGCGGCAAACAGAACTTTTTTCATGGTTCGGACTCCTTATTTAAACAGGTTGGCAATAATTTGAAACTATACGCCTGTCTGCATATCCATGCCACAACCCCGCAAGATGCCGTCTGAAAAGCGCAAATCGGAGCTTATGAGCTCCGCTTTTAAAATAGTCCTATTTCAAATCCGATATAAAAACGGCGGACCGGAAGCCCGCCTTACTTTTTACCGCTTCAGCTTCGCAAACGCATCCGCCATCGCCGAATTGGTCGGGGCGCGGTCGTTGCGTTGGGGTTTGCGGCCGGCTGTCCGTTCTCGGCTGCGGTTTTCAGACGGCATTTTATGTTTTGCGCCGCCCGGTTCATCATCCAAGCGCATCGTCAGCGCAATGCGTTTGCGTGCGGCATCGACTTCCAGCACTTTCACTTTCACCACGTCGCCGGCTTTCACCACTTCGCGCGGGTCTTGGACGAACTTATCGGACAGGGCGGAGATGTGCACCAAACCGTCCTGATGGACGCCGATGTCCACGAACGCGCCGAAGTTGGCGACGTTGGAAACTACGCCCTCTAAAATCATACCGATTTGCAAGTCGCTGATTTCGCGGATGCCTTCGGCAAACGATGCCGTCTGAAACTCGCCGCGCGGGTCGCGGCCGGGTTTTTCCAGCTCGGACAGGATGTCCAGAATGGTCGGCAGGCCGAAGCGTTCGTCGGTGAAGTCGGATGCTTTGATTTGCTTCACACGCTCGCGGTTGCCGATGAGTTCGGCGGCGGTAATGCCCTGTTGCGCCAGCATTTTGGCGACGACGGGATAGGCTTCGGGGTGGACGGCGCTCGCGTCCAGCGGCTCTTTGCCGCCGTTAATCCGCAAAAAGCCCGCCGCCTGCTCGAAGGTTTTTTCGCCCAAACGCGGTACTTTCAGCAATTTTTTGCGGCTGTCGAACGCGCCGTTTTCATCGCGGTAGGCGACGATGTTTTGGGCAAGGGTTTGATTCAAACCGGAAATCCGCGCCAAGAGCGGGGCGGAGGCGGTGTTCACGTCCACGCCGACGGCGTTCACACAGTCTTCGACCACCGCGTCCAGCGATTTGGCGAGCCGGCTTTGGTTCACGTCGTGCTGATACTGGCCCACGCCGATGGATTTGGGGTCGATTTTGACCAACTCGGCGAGCGGGTCTTGCAGCCTGCGGGCGATGGACACCGCGCCGCGCAGGGAAACGTCCAAGTCGGGGAACTCGCGCGCCGCCAGTTCGGACGCGGAATAAATCGACGCGCCGGCTTCGGAAACGACGATTTTGTGCAGCCCCATTTCCGGCATTCCGCGCACCAGTTCGCCCGCGATTTTGTCGGTTTCGCGGCTGGCGGTGCCGTTGCCGATGGCGATGAGCTTCACGCCGTGTTGTTTAATCAGGCGCGCCAGTGTTGCCAACATATTGTTTTCTTGATGCAAATAGACGATGACGGTATCCAACAGCTTGCCCGTGTCGTCCACTACGGCGCATTTCACGCCGTTGCGGTAGCCGGGGTCAAGACCCAAAGTGGTCAGCCGTCCGGCGGGCGCGGCGAGCAGCAAGTCTTTGAGATTGCGGGCAAACACGGTAATCGCGTCGGTGTCGGCGGCTTCTTTCAAGCGGTTCAACGCTTCAAGTTCCAACGACAAAAAGATTTTCGCGCGCCAAGTCAGGCGCACGGTATCGCGCAACCATTTGCAGCCGTCTGAAACCTTGAAACGGCGGGCGATGAGTTGCTCGTATTCGCTTTGCTGCGTAATCGGCGTGTCGTCGGGCTGATATTTGAGCGCGATGTTCAACACGCCTTCGTTGCGGCCGCGCAAAACCGCCAGAGCACGATGGCCGGGCATAGTGCGGACGGGTTCGCGGTGGTCGAAATAATCGCTGAATTTTTCGCCTTCGGTTTCTTTGCCTTCAACGACTTGTGCGTGGATTTCGGCTTCGTTCCACAGCTTGTCGCGCAGCGTGCCGATGAGTTCCGCGTCTTCGGCAAACTGCTCCATCAGAATCGCGCACGCGCCGTCCAGCGCGGCTTTGGTGTCGGGGACGTTTTCGTTCAGGTAGCCCTGTGCGGCGGCTTCAACGTCCTGCGGCTGCTCGGCAAGCAACGCGTCCGCCAGCGGCTGCAAACCGTGTTCGCACGCGATTTGCGCCTTGGTGCGGCGTTTGGGCTTGTAGGGCAGATACAGGTCTTCCAGCGCGGTTTTGTTGTCGGCTGCTTCGATTTGCGCCCTGAGGTCGTCTGAAAGTTTTCCTTGCTCTTCAATGCTTTTTAAAACAACGGCTTTGCGCTCCTCCAACTCGCGCAGGTATTGCAGCCGCTCGGCAAGCTGTCGCAACTGCGTATCGTCCAGCCCGCCCGTGGCTTCTTTACGGTAACGCGCGATAAAAGGGACGGTCGCGCCGTCGTCCAAAAGCTCAATAGCGGCATTGATTTGCGCGGCAGTGGCGGAGAGTTCTTGGGAGAGGATTCGGGTGATTTTCATAAATTGCCTCCGTGATGCCGTCTGAACAGCCGACGGCGCAATGTGGGTAATCGTTTGGAAAAGATGTTTCAACACACAGAACGACACATAAAGCACCACCCTATGTGTTGCCCTGATTTAGAAGGGGTTACGTCCCTCCCAAATAAAGTCTGATCCTACCGCCCTAAAGGGCGGGGTTTCAACCGAAAAGGAAATACGATGAAGATAATACTGATATACTTTGCCCGATACAATCTGAAAGGAATGTTTATGACCGTCCTGATTACCGGCGGCACCGGCTTTATCGGTTCGCACACCGCCGTCTCACTCGTCCAATCCGGTTACGATGCCGTGATTCTGGATAATCTGTGCAACTCGTCTGCCGCCGTCCTCCCGCGCCTTCGGCAAATTACCGGCAGAAACATACCGTTTTATCAGGGTGACATCCGCGACCGTCAGATTTTGAGGCAGATTTTTTCGGAACACGAAATCGAATCCGTCATCCATTTTGCCGGTTTGAAGGCAGTGGGGGAAAGCGTTGCCGAGCCGATAAAATATTACGGCAACAATGTTTACGGCAGCCTGGTGCTGGCGGAAGAAATGGCGCGCGCGGGCGTGTTCAAAATCGTATTCAGCTCGTCGGCAACCGTTTACGGCAATGCGAAAAAAGTCCCCTATACGGAAGATATGCGCCCGGGCGATACCGCTAATCCTTACGGTGCGTCCAAAGCGATGGTGGAACGGATGTTAACCGACATCCAAAAGGCCGATCCGCGTTGGAGCGTGATTTTGTTGCGCTATTTCAACCCGATCGGCGCGCACGAAAGCGGCTTGATCGGCGAACAACCCAACGGTATTCCCAACAACCTTTTGCCCTATATCTGCCAAGTGGCTTCGGGCAGGCTGCCGCAACTGTCGGTATTCGGCGGCGATTATCCGACCCCCGACGGTACGGGAATGCGCGACTATATTCATGTGATGGATTTGGCAGAAGGGCATATCGCGGCAATGAAGGCGAAAGGCGGTGTTGCCGGCGTACATTTGTTCAACTTGGGTTCGGGGCGCGCCTATTCCGTTTTGGAAATCATCCGTGCCTTTGAGGTCGCATCCGGCTTAAATATTCCCTATCAAATCCAACCCCGACGCGCCGGAGACTTGGCGTGTTCCTTTGCCGACCCGTCCCATACCAAACAAGAGACGGGCTGGGAAACCAAACGCAGCCTTGCGCAAATGATGGAGGATTCGTGGCGTTGGGTCAGCCGCAACCCCGACGGATATGGGGATTAAATGCAAACCGCAAACAAAAAAACCATCCTCGTTACCGGCGGCGCGGGCTTTATCGGTTCTGCCGTTGTCCGCCATATTATCCGAAACACCCGGGACGCTGTCGTCAATGTCGATAAGCTGACTTATGCCGGCAATTTGGAATCTCTGACCGAGGTAGCCGACAGTCCACGCTACGCTTTTGAGCAAGTGGATATTTGCGACCGCGCCGAACTTGACCGCGTGTTCGCGCAATACCGGCCAGATGCCGTGATGCACTTGGCAGCGGAAAGCCATGTCGACCGCTCTATCGATTCGGCAGGCGAGTTTATCCAAACCAATATCGTCGGCACGTTCAATCTGCTGGAAGCTGCGCGTGCCTACCGGCAGCAAATGCCGTCTGAAAAGCACGAAGCCTTCCGTTTCCACCATATTTCTACCGATGAAGTTTATGGCGATTTAAGCGGCACAGACGATTTGTTTACCGAAACCGCGCCCTACGCGCCGTCCAATCCTTATGCCGCATCTAAAGCATCTTCCGATCATCTTGTCCGCGCGTGGTTGCGTACTTACGGCTTGCCGACCATTGTAACCAACTGCTCCAACAACTACGGTCCTTACCATTTTCCGGAAAAACTCATTCCTTTGATGATTCTGAACGCGCTTGATGGCAAACCGCTGCCTGTGTACGGCGACGGTATGCAAATCCGCGACTGGCTGTTTGTCGAAGATCATGCCCGCGCGCTGTATCAGGTTGTAACCGAAGGTGTTGTCGGCGAAACCTACAATATCGGCGGCCACAATGAAAAAGCCAATATTGAAGTAATCAAAACCATCTGCGCCCTCTTGGAAGAACTCGCTCCCGAAAAACCGGCCGGCGTGGCGCGTTATGAAGATTTAATTACTTTCGTACAAGACCGCCCCGGCCATGACGTGCGCTACGCCATTGACGCTGCCAAAATCGGCAGGGAGCTGGGCTGGGAACCGCAGGAAACATTCGAATCCGGCATCCGCAAAACCGTGCAATGGTATTTGGACAACAAAACCCGGCGGCAAAACGCATAAAACGGCAAAACCGCACGAAACGTTTAGGTACGGGCAAATATAGTGGATTAACAAAAATCAGGACAAGGCGACGAAGCCGCAGACAGTACAAATAGTACGGAACCGATTCACTTGGTGCTTCAGCACCTTAGAGAATCGTTCTCTTTGAGCTAAGGCGAGGCAACGCCGTACTGGTTTTTGTTAATCCACTATGGTTTTCAGACGACATCCCGACGCAATACCGTCTGAAAACCCATCGCAAAGGAAGAAAGAAAAGATGTTTCAACACACAGGACGGCACATAAAGCGTCGCCCTATGTGCCGTCCTGATTTAGAAGGGGTTACCCCCTCCCAAATAAAGTCTGATTCTACCGCCCTAAAGGGTGGGATTTCAACCGAAAAGGAAATACGATGAAAGGCATCATACTGGCAGGCGGCAGCGGCACGCGCCTCTACCCCGTCACGCGCGGCGTATCCAAACAGCTGCTGCCCGTGTACGACAAGCCCATGATTTACTATCCCTTGTCCGTATTGATGTTGGCAGGAATCCGCGATATTTTGGTGATTACCGCGCCCGAAGACAACGCCTCTTTCAAACGCCTGCTCGGCGACGGCAGCGATTTCGGCATTTCCATCAGTTATGCCGTGCAACCCAGTCCGGACGGCTTGGCACAGGCATTTATCATCGGCGAAGAATTTATCGGCAACGACAACGTCTGCTTGGTTTTGGGCGACAATATTTTTTACGGTCAGTCGTTTACGCAAACATTGCGGCAGGCGGCGGCAAAAAAACACGGCGCAACCGTGTTTGCTTATCAGGTCAAAAATCCCGAACGTTTCGGCGTGGTCGAATTTGACGAAAACTTCAACGCCCTGTCTATCGAAGAGAAACCGCAACAGCCCAAATCCGATTGGGCGGTAACCGGTTTGTACTTCTACGACAACCGCGCCGTCGAGTTCGCCAAACAGCTCAAACCGTCCGCACGCAGTGAATTGGAAATTTCCGACCTCAACCAAATGTATTTGGAAGACGGTTCATTGTCCGTCCAAATATTAGGACGCGGTTTCGCATGGTTGGACACCGGCACGCACGAAAGCCTGCACGAGGCGGCTTCCTTCGTCCAAACCGTGCAAAATATCCAAAACCTGCACATCGCCTGCCTCGAAGAAATCGCCTGGCGCAACGGCTGGCTGACGAAAAAAGATGTGGAAACACAGGCAAAGCCTTTGGAAAAAACCGCCTACGGGCAATACCTGCTGCGCCTGATCGGCAAATAAATGCCGTCTGAACCACTTTCTTCAGACGGCATACAGAGAAAATCATGAACATCATCGACACCGCCCTCCCCAACGTAAAACTTTTAAAACCGCAAGTCTTCCAAGACGGGCGCGGCTTTTTTATGGAAACCTTCCGCGACGGGTGGTTCAAAGAAAATATTGCCGACCGAACCTTTGTTCAGGAAAACCATTCCCAATCACGCAAAGGCGTATTGCGCGGCCTGCACTACCAAACCGAAAACACACAAGGCAAACTCGTGCGCGCAATTGCCGGAGAAGTGTTCGACGTGGCCGTCGATATGCGAGAAGGTTCGCCGACTTTCGGCAAATGGGCAGGCGCAACCCTGTCGGCGCAAAACCAATACCAGCTTTGGATACCCGAAGGCTTCGCACACGGGTTCTACGTTTTGGGCGACACGGCGGAAGTCGTGTACAAATGCACGGACTATTACAAGCCGGAAGCCGAACGGGTTTTAATATGGAACGACCCGGCAATCGGCATAGGCTGGCCGCTTCAAACCGCGCCGCTGCTGTCGCCCAAAGACCTTGCCGGCAAAACGTGGGCACAAGCCGAAAAGCTCCGCCTTCCGCTTTCCCGATAAAAAATGCCGTCTGAACGTTTCAGACGGCATTTTTTCCGACAGCCTACCTACCCGCCTTCAGTACGCGCCGTGCAAAAATAATCATTCCGGTAACGAAGAACGCCAAGCCCAGCCAAGAAGCGGCGGCATCCCAGTTTTGCAGATTCAATGCAAGCGGCGCATCCGAGCCGCCGTTGGTCACGGAAAAGGCAATAATAAACGCCATAATCACACCGATCAGGCTTTCACCGACAATCAGGCCGGCCGCGAAAAGCGTACCGATACGGTCGGCGTTTTTCAGACGGCCTTCACGGTTTTCCGCTTTTTTGCCGATGATGTGTTTCAACACCGCCGCCAACACCGCGCCTGCCACGATGGGCATATTGACGGACGGCGGCAGATAAATGCCCATACCGACCGCAAGGACGGGCAGGGCAAGTTTGCCGCCTGATGATTTTTTCAACACCAAATCGGCGGCAATCAACACCGCACCAATCGCGATGCCGGTAAAGATATAGACCCATTCAAGGTTGTGGGCGAAAATGCCCGACGCGATGGTCGTCATCAAAGTCGCTTGAGGGGCTGCCAAAGCCTGCGCCGCGTCCATACCTTCGCGCGGCATTGCGCCGGTAAAGCCGTAGGCTTCGTAAAGCAGTTCCAACACGGGTGAAATCACCAGCGCACCGACGATACAGCCGATAATCAGGGCAACTTGCTGCCGCCAAGGCGTGGCTTTGAGCAGGTAGCCGGTTTTCAGGTCTTGCAGGTTGTCATTGGAGATCGAAGCCACGCAGATTACTGCCGAGCCGCAAAATAAAGTCAGTGCCAGCAAAAATTTGCGGTTTGCCTCATCCGCCATCAAACCGCCGGATTCGCCCACCAGCAGCAAAACCAGCGAAATCACGACGATGGAAACGATGCCAACGCCGGAAATCGGGCTGGAAGACGAGCCGACCAAACCCGCCATATAACCGCAGGCGGCTGCGACCAAAAAGCCGATGACGGAAGCCAAAAGCGTGCAAACGACCACTAAAAGCCAAGCCATGCCGCCCGTAATGTGCGAATCGCCGATAAAGTGGTAAAACGACACGCCTAGAATAAACATCATAGACAATACCCAGAAAATCATGGCTTTAGGCGACAAATCCTGTTCAGCGCGTTCTGTAGCGGGCGCACCGCCGCCAAAACTCTTGAACGACATCTTCATGCCTTCCACCATTGGCTTGAGCAGCATCAAAAGCGTCCAAACCGCCGCGATACCTATGGTTCCCGCGCCGATGAAGCGTACTTTTTCCTTCCACAGATTCATCGCAAACGCCGCCATTTCTATATCAGAAGGCTGCGGGATGTGCGATGAAAAATACGGCACGGCAATGCCCCAAGCAATCGAAATGCCCAACAGAATGGCGATACCGCCCGTCAGTCCGACCAAATAGCCCGCGCCCAACAATGCCAGTGAAAAGCCCATCGGCAATTGGAAAATTGCCGTACCGCTTTTAAACCAATAACTCGCGCTATCGGCAATCACACGCAGACCACCGGCGCAAAAACTCATCAATCCCGCCAACGCGCCGCCGGCCGCCAGCTCTTTGATACCGCTGCCGCCCTGACGGTTATCCCCTTCTTCATGACCGCCCACTTTCAAAATTTCAGCAGCCGCCACACCTTCCGGATAAGGCAAATCGCTTTTCACCACCATCGCGTAACGCAGCGGAATGGTAAAAATTACCCCCAAAATCCCGCCGGCAACACATAAAAGCGTCGTCTGCCAGAACGGAAAACCGCTCCAGTAGCCCGCCATCAACAAACCGGGTAGGACAAAAATAATGGTCGAAAGCGTACCCGCCGCCGAGGCTTGGGTCTGCACCATATTGTTTTCCAAAATATTGCTGCCTTTGAAAAACTTTAAAACCGCCATCGAAATCACCGCCGCCGGAATCGACGAGGCAAAGGTCAGTCCGACTTTCAAACCGAGGTAAACATTGGACGCAGTAAAAATTACAGTAATCAATGCACCGAGTATCATGCCTCGGAGCGTCAGTTCGCGGTATTCTTCTACCGAACCGGATAAAGATTTATTCATTATTCTTCCTTTGACAACAGATTCCCGCATATTGTTGGCAATATGTCATAATGTCAAGTTTTAAAAAGAACAGTTAAAAACAGTTATCCAATCCTATCTCTTACTCCCTTGAAAATAAAAACTATTTTCAAGCAAACAAAAACAGCCGTATCAGGGAGATTCCCCGATACGGCCGCCTGTTTACAAGCCTCAAAATCAATCAAACAAATCGCGCAGCTTGTCTAAAAACGATTTCTTACGCGGTGTTTGATTTTCCAACCCGGTAGAAATCCGTTCAAACTCTTCCAAAAGCTCTTTTTGACGGTCGGTCAAATTGACAGGCGTTTCAACAACAATATGGCAGTACAAATCGCCGGTCGCGCTGCTGCGCAACGATTTGACACCCTTACCCTTCACGCGCATCCTCCTGCCGGTTTGTGTTTCTTTAGGGACGGTGAGCTTGACTTTGCCGTCCAAGGTCGGCACTTCCAACTCCCCGCCCAAAGCAGCCGTGGCAAAACTGATCGGCAGTTCGCAATGCAAATCCAAACCATCGCGTTGGAAAATCTTATGCGCCCGAATGCGGACGGTTACATACAGGTCGCCGGCAGGCGCGCCGTGCATACCCGGCCCGCCTTCGCCGCTCAAACGGATACGCTGCCCGTCATCGATACCGGCGGGAATATTGACTTCCACCGTCTTGACGGCCTTATTCCGCCCCGCGCCACGGCATTTGACGCAAGGTTCTTTAATGTGTTTGCCGGCACCGTGGCAGGTCGGGCAAGTCTGCTGCATACGAAAAATCGCCTGCTGGATGTGCACCGTACCCGAACCTTTGCAAGTCGGGCAGGTTTCCGGGGATGTCCCCGGTTTCGCGCCGCTGCCGTTGCAGACATCGCACGATTCATAAGTCGGAATATTGATGCGTTTCTTCACACCTTTTGCGGCTTCTTCAAGCGTAATTTCGATACCGACTTGAACGTCCTCGCCCTGATAATCAGGCTGGGCGCGCCCCGAACCGCCTCCAAACATTTGGCTGAAAATATCCCCAAAGTCAAAACCTTGAGCACCGCCGAATCCTCCAAACCCTCCGAAGCCCCCCTGTCCGCCGCCTTCAAACGCCGCATGACCATATTGATCATACATAGCACGCTTTTCTTTATCGGACAAAGTTTCATACGCCTTTTGTACTTCTTTAAACTTCTCTTCCGCCTCTTTATTGTCAGGATTGCGGTCGGGATGGTATTTCATCGCCAATTTACGGTAAGCTTTTTTAATCTCATCATCGGTAGCTGTTCTTGCCACACCCAGCGTCGCATAAAAATCTTGATTACTCATTTTTTCATCTAATTCAAAATAAAATCACGGCTTAAAATAAGGGCAATTGCGCAAAACACAAGACAAACAGACTGCCATAGCTTACAAACTGAAACAGAATACACTTTTCAGACAGCATAAACCGATGCCGTCTGAAATCTTCAGGTATGCGCGACACAAAAACTTAGACAGGTATAAAACCAACCGCCATGAAGTGTTTTTGTTATAAAAACGCCGCCCGAACGCATGTTCAGACGGCATTTCCTTTGCGTCGATTCATTCCCCGATATAGCGCAGGTC